>JALOQY010000304.1 GCA_025459285.1 Planctomycetota bacterium
GGGAGCAGGCGTGAAGGTCGCCCTCGTCAACGGCACGCGCGGCTTCGGCGGAGGGGAACGCTGGTTCCTGGAAGCCGCCGCGGCCCTCGCCGCCCGCGACCACTCCGTCACCCTTCATGCGGCGCCGGGAGATGTCCTCGCGCAGCGGGCGAAGCAGGCCGGCATTCCGCTCGCGCCGGTCTTCGCGGTCGACACGGAGGTCTGCGTCCTGAACAGCCGCCGCGATCTCGCCGCCGTCCTGGGGGCTTTCCGCGGCCCGCCGCCCTTCCGGCTCGTCCTGCGCCGCGGGATCGACCGCCCCCTTCACGACGGTCTCTTCCGGCGCGGCGCGTGGAAACGGCTCTCCGCCATCCTCGCCAACTCGGAGGCCACCGCCGCGACCATAAGGCGCTCGCTGCCGTGGTTTCCGGCGAGTCGCCTCCGCATCCTCCCCAATCCCGTGGCTTTCGCACCGGCGCCCTCCGCCCCGCCATCCGGCGACCTTCTCCGGATCGGCGCCGCCGGCCGCCTCGTCCGGCAGAAGGGCTTCGACGTCCTGCTCCGGGCCCTCGCCCTCCTCGACGATCTGCCCTTCCGCGCGGAGATCGCCGGCGACGGGAAGCTCGGCCCTCGCCTCCGGCGGCTCGCCGGGTCCCTCCGGCTCGGACCGCGCGTCACGTTCCGGGGCCGACTGGACGACCTCGCGGCTTTCTTCGCCAGTCAGGACGTCATCGCGGTGCCGTCGCGCTACGAGGGCTTCTGCTATGTGGCGGCGGAAGCGGCTCTGGCCGGGCTCAGTGTCGTGGCCAGCGACGTCTCGAGCCTCCGCGAGGTCGTGAGTCACGGCGAAACGGGGCTCCTCCTGCCGCCGGACGACCCCGTCGCTCTCGCCGCCGCCCTGCGGGACCTCGCTCGCGACCCGGCCCGCCGGCGGGAACTCGGCGGCCGCGCACGGGAACAGGCCCGGCGCCGCTTCAGCCCCGAGCCGATCTACGACGCACTGATCCAATTTCTCGCCGAAGCCGCCGGGCTCCCCCCGGTGGGAGGGAAGGAATGACCGCTGCCATCGACCGCCCGATCTTCATCGTCGGCCCGCACCGCAGCGGGACCACGCTGCTCCTCAAGATCCTCGCCGACCATCCCGCCGCGGGCTGGCTTGACCGTATGAACCACCGTTTCCCGGCCTCCCCCCGGTTCGCCGCGCTCCTCGCGAGGCTCCTCGGGGGTGACGGCCCCAAGGAGTGCCAGCACTTCTGGGACTACCGGTGGAAGGGCGCCGACGACTTCATGGGGCCGGACCAGGCCGGACCGGGGGTTGCCCGGTGGTACCGCCGGCGCGTGGCGAGAGTCCTCGCGCAACGGCACGCCTCCCGCTTCGTCGCGAAGTACCCGCGCCTCTCCCTGCGCCTGCCCTGGCTCGACGCCGTCTTCCCCGGCTGCATCTTCCTCCACATGGTGCGCGACTGGCGGGCGGTGGTGAACTCCACCGTGGAGCGGAAGCTGAAGCGGAACCGGCGCGAGGGCGGTTGGTTCGGCGTGCGCATCCCCGGCTATCGCGAGATGGGCGACCTGCCGCCGGAGATCTCCTCCGGCCGCATCTACCGCCTCGTGACGCACGAACTGGAGACCCAGGCCCCCCGCTACCCCGGCCGGTTTTTCCGCGCGTCCTACGAGGAGATCTGTGCCGAGCCGGTGGCCTCGCTCCGGCGCCTGGCCGGGCAGTGCGGACTGCCGTTCACTCCGGACTTCGAGGCGAAGGTCCCGAAGACGCTGAAGAGCGCGAACCACAAGTGGAAGGAGCGCCTGACTCCCGACGCCGTGGAGCGCATCCGCGCCGAGGATCCCGAGCTCTTCTCGCGCTACGAATTCACTTAGCAGCCGGTCGGATCACGGGAGGAGGCCGGCAAAGAACGTCACGACCTCCCTGGCGCACGGCGAGTGGCCGACTCCGGGGAGCAGCACGAATCCGACGTCGCCGAACCCGTGCGCCGCGAACGAATCGGCGGACGCCTTCCAGTGGTCCCGTATCGCCTCCTCGAAGCCTCCCGAAAGTGAGAGCCGGCGAAGAGGCTCCACTGTATCATCCCGGTCAGCGGGTCGCGCGGACGCGCGCGATGGACCCGGAGGCCCGGAACCGCCGGCAGGGTTACCCGGCGGGGAAGGGCGATCCAGGCCCGGGGAGACGCAGTCGCCCCGGCGCCGCATTCGCGAACCGGCGATGGCCCGCGAGGGAAGAAGCCGGCCGCGGGAAAGGAGGTGGTCCTGTGCAATGTACCCGGAGGTGCCTGACCTAGGTCAGGGGTACGACGGACCCCTCATGGGTCCAGGCACACGATGTGGGCGGGCGGTCCCGGGAACGGGGTCGCCCGCCTCTGTTCTGTCAGCCGACGAAAACGGGCGGCCCTCGACAGGCCGCCCGCTGATCGTTTCCGAGGCCGACTACTCCGAGTCGCCCCCGTCCTCCATGTCGTCGTCGCCTTCGTCGTCCCCCTCGTCGTCCCCCTCGTCGTCGCCACCGTCATCGACCGGTTTCTCCTCGGCGTTCTTCTTCCTCTCGGCCTGCCACTTCTCCCACTCCACCTTCGCCTTCGCCATCTCCTCCTTGAAGGCCGCCAGTTCGGCGTCCGTCACTTCGCTCGCGCCGCACTCCAGCACGAACTCCTTCTTCTCCGCGAGCTTCGCCGATTCCTTCGGATCCTTGAGCTTCTCGCCATCCACGACGTAGGACGCGGTCCGCCCGTCCTTCGAAGTCACCCCCTCGGCCTTCGTGATCGCACCCGGCATGGTGAAGCCCTGGGAGAACTCGAAGCCCGCCATCATGGACTCCACGAGCTTCTTCATCTGCTCCATCATCTCCTTCATCTCGGGCGCGGCGTCGGCCGTGTCGGTCATGTCCCCCATCTCGCCGAACTTCTTGAAGGTGCTGCTCACCGTCAGCGCGAACCCGCCCTCGGTCTTCCGGAAGGCGAACCCGACCTGCTGCTCCTCCTCGTCGTCGTCGTCGAGGACCATCACCTTGTTGATGTCCTCGAAGTACCCCATGAACTTCACGTACTTCCAGCCGTCCTTCTCCTCCAGTTCGGGCTTCGTGAAGGCCACGAAGCCCTTCATGTTGTCGAGGTCCGCGAAGTCCTCCGTCGGATCCTCGACCTCACCGTCGCCATGCCCCATCGAGGAGGTGGCGTCCTGCACTCCCTTCGCGTTGAAGCCGACGCGGAATGTCATCTTGCCCGAGCCGTCGGGCATGACCGCCGTATCCTGCTTGAACTTGATGCAGCCGCCGAGCGCGAACGTCGCGACGACGACGAGAACCACGAACAGACCGATACCGCGCGAGAGCCTCATGGGTGTGGATCCATCCTTTCTGTGTCGACCGTAGTCCCGGACTGAGCGCCGGGATTCTACCGGCCGGGCGCCGGCACGGAAGTTTCGGGCACCGTTGCCATGCGGCTTCTCACCGCGGTGCGCCTCGTCATCACGGCATTCGGCTTCACCTCGATGCGCTCGAGGATGCTGCTCTCGAGGACCGTCTCCGCGGGCGCCACGCGGGACAGATCGCCCATCATCACCGCGGAGGCCATGCTCTCCAGGGAGCGCCGGCGGAGGGGCTCCTGCCCCGCGAGGGTCGGGATGATCCCCTCGCCGGCCCGGATGGCCGACGCCGAGGTCACCGTGAAGCGATCCCCCTCCAGCGACACGAGGGTCCAGGTGGCCCGCTGCTCCGCGCTCCCCGCGTCGTCCGGCAGCCGGCTCGTCACCTGCCACTTCGCCCCCGCCCCCACCGCCTCCTCCGGAAGCGGGAAGGAGGTCCGGCCCATGGCTTCCCCCATCCCCGCGAGCACCACCTTCGCGCCGGGGTCCATGTTCTCCGGAATCGAGAGACTCGACCGGAGGGTGATCCCCCGCGCCGTGAC
This sequence comes from Planctomycetota bacterium, assembly GCA_025459285.1. Classification (GTDB taxonomy): domain Bacteria; phylum Planctomycetota; class JAJSAM01; order JAJSAM01; family JAJSAM01; genus Prado167. The sequence continues at coordinate 3,894 of JALOQY010000304.1, forward strand.
GAGGCTCGTTCCGCTCACCCCCTCCACGCCGGCGCAGATGGCCTTCATCATGTCGACCATCATGGGATCCGTCCCGGGCGTCGCGAGTACCTCGACCTTCCCGCACCGGAACTCGGTTCCGATGTCGCCGTTCGCCCGGACCTCGAGGACCCGCACGGTGAACGGAAGGATGATCCCCGGCAGCTCACGCATCGAAACCGGGCGGTCCCCGAACGCCATCCCCAGGCTCAGCGCCATGGAGATCGACAACTCCTGCCGGTCTCCCGGGCGCGGATGGAGGCGCAGCTTCCGCCGCGGTTCGCGGCCCGTGTCGAGCACCCGGACCGATGGCTCCTCCCCCGCGACGGGCTCCGCGGGTGCCGGGTCGGCCATCGCCGCGACGACCATGAGAATCAGCAGAAGGACGATCCGGACCGGTCCCATTCCCGGGAATCTATCGGTTCTCCGGACCCCGCGGCCGGGAAAACCGCCAGCCGTCGCCCCCCCCTAGCTCCCCCCGGTCCGGATTGCCAGGGTTTGAGTCAATCGAAATCGAAATCGAAATCGAAATCGGGATCGGGATCGGGATCGAAATCGAAATCGGGATCGGAGTCCGCATCGGACTCGAAAAGACATGGGCCGCGGACACGAGAGACTTGATGTTGATCGGCTCGCCATCGCGTGCGTGGCGTGGGTTTTTGGGGAGGCCCACAACTTGACCGGAGTTCATCGATCGGCAAGAGACCAGTGGCTTCGCGCCAGCCAGCAGCCCGTCGCCGAGGGGCCTCCGCGCGCATGAGGGCTTACGCCGACGGGCTGCTGGTCCATTCCATTGAATATCGCCGAAGACAATGGGAAGACCGCCGGTGCGGATCAACGCCCGTGTTTCGAGATTGCGCGTGGCTCGGCCCCGGAGTGCGCCGCCATTCAGGATGTCCTGGTCGTTAGCAGGGCCCCTTACGAAGCCGAGAGCCAGGCCCGCAAGGGGGTGTCGGATCGCATGACCGCCATGCTCAGCCGGCTGGGCGGGAGGGACTTCCAGGTGGGCGAGGAGCCTGCCGGGTAATGAGGCTCCGAGGACGATGCCGATTCCGATACCGATTCCGATTCCGATTCCGATTCCGATTCCGATACCGATACCGATACCGATTTCGATTTCGATTTGGATGAGGGGAAGGCCCAACCAGCGGGTCCGCTGGACGCTCGTTCTTCGCGCCAGTGATCCTCGTCGATAGCCTGAACGGAATGGACAACCTCCCGCGTCCCCGCGTCGTGGTCAGCAAGTGCCTCGGCTTCGACGCCTGCCGGTACAACGGCCAGACGATCCCCGACCGCTTCCTCGCGAGGTTATCGCCCCACGCCGAGCTCCTCCTCGTCTGTCCGGAGGTGGAGATCGGACTCGGTGTCCCTCGGGACACGATCCAGATCGTCGAGGAGAAGGGCCGGCGGCGCCTCGTCATGCCGAAGACCGGCGACGACCTGACCGAGCGCATGGTCGACTTCCGGGAGAAGTACCTCTCCGGGCTCCCCGCCGTGGACGGCTTCGTCCTGAAGAGCCGCTCCCCTTCCTGCGGCATCACCGACGCGAAGGTGCATGCCCCCCGCAAGGACGCAGCGCCCCTCGGCCGTGGCCCCGGTCTCTTCGCCGAAGGCGTGCTGGCGCGCTTTCCCGGGATCGCGGTGGAGGACGAGGGCCGGCTCACCAACTTCCGGATCCGCGAGCACTTCCTGACCCGGATCTACACCTCCGCGGCGTTCCGGGAGATGGCCGCGAAGCGCGACATGGGGGAACTGGTCCTCTTCCACGCCCGGCGCAAGCTGCTATTCATGGCGCTGAGCCAGACGGAGATGCGCGCCCTCGGCCGCATCGTCGCCAACCACGAGCGGCGCCGGGTGGCCGAAGTCCTCGCGGACTATGGTCAGGGACTGACCCGGGCCTTCGCCCGCATGGCCCGCGTCCCCTCCCAGATCAACGTGCTCATGCACGCCCTCGGCTACTTCAAGGAGGGGCTCACCGCCCGGGAGAAGGCCCATTTCCTCGACCTCCTCGGATCCTACCGCGAGGGCAAGGTGCCCCTCT
>JALOQY010000029.1 GCA_025459285.1 Planctomycetota bacterium
GCCTCGATGCCCTTCTTCATCAGGCGGACGATCGTGGACTTCGAAGAGCCCACGGGGCCGTGCAGCAGCAGCACGCGGCTTTCAGTGCCGTAGCCCGCCGCCGCGGACTTCACGTGGCCGACGAGCCGCATCAGGCTCTTCTCGAGACCGAAGATCGCGTCGCGTCGTGCATCGAACGGATCGGAGAAGAAGTGGTAGCGGACGAGTTTCTCCTTCTGCTCCGTGTACTCCTCGTATCCGTAGGAGAGGATCATGTCGTAGAGGCGCTGGAAGGCGTTGCGCACGACCGGTGGATTCGCGAGGGCGAGATCCAGATAGTCCCGGAAACTCCCCTCCCAGGCGAGCTCCCGGAAAAGCGCGACGTCCCCGTCCCCCGTGATGGAGGAGAGCAGATCTTCGGCGGAAACCATGGAACCTCCGCGGTGGCAGTAGAGAAGTCCGGCGTCGATCCCATCCTATCACCCCGCCGGCCTGCCGGACCAAAGCCAATGGTCGCCCCGGAGGCACGGTCCGGCGTCCCGCTCAGCGCGCTTCGATCCTTCCGCCGGTGGCCGAGGCGAGATACCGGAGAAGCCCGGCCTCCCGGCCTCCGAGCAGGACGGCGTCGATCCGCACGCCGGCCTCGCGGAGGCCCTCCGCGCGATCGAGGAGATCGTCGAGTGGCGGCCCATCGAGCGTGGGCTGGCCGTCGGAGAGGACGATCACCTGGGAGCCTCCCATCCCGGCGCCGACGCGGGCCAGTTCGATCGCCGTCCGAAGGGGAGACAGCAGTTCCGTCCGGCGACCCGGAGGCAGGCGCTTCACGAAGTCGAGGAGACGCTCCTTGAGGTCCGCACCCGCGGCTTCGGGCGTGGGCGACAGCACGAGCAGCCGCTCGTCGAAAGCGAGCAGCGTGAACCGGCGGCCGGAGGGCAGGAGGGAGAGCGCGGTGACGAGGGCCGCGCGCGCCGCGTCTCCCTCCGATCCCCGCATGCTGCGCGAGAAGTCTAGCACCGCCACGACCACCGGGCGATCGAGCGGAATTCCGAAAAGCTGCGGGTTGAGGTCTGACAGGGCCCTCTCCGGGGAGGCAGGTCCGGCGACCGTGGGCGGCGCCACTCCCGCTCCCGCCGCCGGAGTCTCTCCCCCGCCCCCCGACGGTGGCCCGGCCCGGACCCGCTCCCGCCACGCGGCGGGGTCGAACCCCCGGCACTCCCGGTAGATCCGGGTGAGGGCCTCGGCGGCGGCCCCCCGGACCATGGGCTCGGGATCCGACAGCGCCGTCACCAGGATCTCCGCCGCCGGGACCGCGAGTTCCCCCCGCTCCCCGAGCAGGAGCGCGATGATCGCGCGCGCCCGGGCGCTCCGGTCCGCCCCGAGCAACGCGGCGAGGTGACCGCTCGTCGCCGTTCCGCGGTCCCTCACCAGCGCGCTTCTCGCGCTCTCCCGCAGCGCCGTCTCCTCGCGTCCGAGGACGAGTCCGAGCACGTCCCGCACTCCCTCGACGGTCCCCGTGGCCACGAGCGGAGCGAGGGTCGAGGGGTGGAGCCGGACCCGGCCGGGGTCGCGCAGGATTCCCCGCAGGAGTGGCGCGAGCGCCCGGCGTTCGGATTCCGGTTGCTCCGCCATGCGGGCCGGGAGGTCCTCGAGTATGCGGACCTGGGCCGCCGCATCCACCCCGGAGAGTTCCTTCCGGACATCCTCGGAGAGCGACGGAAAGAGCAGGACCGCGAGGAGGAGGCCGCTCACCGCCCGGCGCCTCCGGCGAGTCCGCCTTCCGCGATCCCGAGGACCGCCCGGAGAGCGAATCGCGCCACGGCGGCCAGACGGTCCGGGTTCAGACGGTCCGGGGTGTCCGCGGGGCGGTGATGGTCGCCGTGAACCCCGCCGAAGACGAATGCCACCGGGATCCCCTTGCGGAAGAAGCTGGCGTGGTCCGAGCGGGGGAACCACGGGCTCGGGCGATCCGGAACGGGGAGGTCCAGGGCGGCGCGACCGCCGGCCGGCGGGACCCCGGCCGGCGGCGTGTCCACCACCGTCATCCGCAGCCGGACCCCGGCCGCCTCGGCCGCGGCCGAGAGGACTTCGCCGAGGCTCGTCCCGAGGGGCGCCGCCACGACGGTCAGTTCGTCGGCGACGCCGCGGCCCACCATGTCCAGGTTCAGGACCGCGCCGATCCGCTCGAGGGAGAGGGGCGGGTCCCGGACGAAGGCCCGACTGCCGAGAAGACCCAGTTCCTCCGCCGCGACCGCCAGCAGGAGGATCGATCCCCGGGGGGTCCCGGCGCTTCCGCGCAGAGCCCGCGCCAGGGCGAGGAGCACGGCGGTTCCCGAGGCGTTGTCGTCCGCGCCGGCGTAGATCTCGCCGTCGGGCCCCGTGCCGAGGTGATCGTAGTGCGCGACGGCGATCGCCACCGGCGCCGATTCGTCCCGGCCCCGGTACAGGCCGGCCACGTTCCGGACCGGACGTTCCTCGACCACGGTCCGCACCCGTACCACCGCCGCGGCGTCGGTGGCCGGCAGCACCCCCCGGGCGGCGGCGGCCTCGAGATCGCTGACCGGGAGACCGAAGAGGTCCTCGACGACCCGCGTGGAGACGAGGAGAACCGGGACGCCCTCCGTGGGAGGCCCGCCCTCCCCGAGGAGTCCGAGTCCCGGCTCGGCGCGCGGCAGGGGTGGCACTCCTCGCTCCGGCGGCCCCCCGGCCTCCACCTCCGGCACGAGAAACGTCTCCGCCGCCACCGGGAGGACCACCCGGGCCAGAGCGGGATCTTCCGCCGGGCGCAGCTCCCGGCCGTCCCGGAGCGAGGCCTTCGCGATCTCCGCCGGAGGCAGTTCGAATCGCCTGAACCCGTGCCGGGTCACCCGATAGCCGCCGGGGATCTCCTCCACCCGGCCTTCGAGGACCCGCCCGTCGCAGAGGACGAGGCGGTCCACGGTGCCGCTGCCGGGACCACGGACCACGAGCAGCGCCACCGCCCCGCGGGCGGCCGCGGCTCCCGCCTTGGCCTCCGCCGAGGCGCGACGGAGAAGCTCGGGGTCCCGCCGCGCTTCCTCCTCGCGACTCCGTGGCAGTCCGTCGAGGACGACCACGACCCGCCCGTGGACGGCAACTCCCGCGAAGTCCCCGCCGTCCGGCCCATCCACACCATATCCCGCGAAGGCGAGAGGCCCGGCGCCCTCGCCGTCCGGGGACCACGCGGGCACCGAGACGTCCCGGCCGGCGAAACGGTCTCCACCCACCCGGCGAGCGAAGCTCTCACCCCGCTCGCGCCGGAAACGGAGCGGGAACGTCAGGAACCAGTCGTCGCCGAGAGGCTCGAGCCCCCCGGCCCGGAACCGCTCGGCGATGAAGCGGGCCGCGAGGTCGAGCTCCGCCGACGGCGAAGCCCGGCCCCGCAGAGCCGGGCTCGCGAGGAACTCCACGTCCGCCCGGAGTTCCTCCGGCCGGATCGTCCCGTCCTCCGCGCCGCGCGCGGTCCCCGGCGGGAAGAGGAGCGCGACGAGGACGGCGGCGGTCGCCACGACCCCCGTCCCGCGCCCCCGGCGGACCCGGAGGACGGCGAGCCAGGCGATGGCCCCGCAGAGCCCGCCCACGGCGTCCGCCGCCGCATCGACGGGGTCCGGCGTGCGGTCCGGCACGAAGGACTGGTGGAACTCGTCGGCGGCGCCGAAGGCCGCGGAGAGGAGCACGGGGAACAGGAGCAGCGCCGTCGCCCCCGTCCGTCCGGTCTCGCCCTGGACCCAGCGGGCGGCGAGGAAGCCGAACACCGCGAACTCCACGCCGTGCAGAAGCAGGTCGGGCACCTCGAGGGCCACCACGGCCTCCGGCGCGGCCGCCGAGGAGCCGTGGCAGATCAGGGCCGCCCACAGGAGCAGCGGCAGCAGAGCCAGGAGGCGCCGGACCGGGGTGGGCTTCATCACCTTCCGTCGCGCGGCCGCGCGGCCTCCAGACGGTTCAGCGCCCGGATCGTGAAGTAGTGGAGGGCGTCGTGCTTCGGCGCGCGTTCCGCGAGCGCCCTGAGCACCGGAACCGCCTTCTCGAGCATGGCCGGTCGCGCATGCGCATGGACGGTCAGGGCCTCCAGGGCCTCCACCATCTGGACCTGGAGAGTCCGGTCTCCATCGTGCCCTGCCCCGAGGTGGACGAGGATCGGCTCGAGCGACTCGATGTCCCCCATCCGCCCGAGGGCACGCGCGCTCCGCCCGCGTACCCCCGGGCTGGTCTCCTCCGCGCCCAGAGCGTCCCGCAGCGGCGGGACCGCTTCGGGCGAACCGATGTTCCCGAGCGCGTCGATGATCTGGATCTTCACCTGCTCGTTCTCCTCCCCGGGCAGCGCCTCCACGAGCGGCTTCGCCGCATCGGCCCCCGTCACGTTGCCGAGGGCTCGACCCGCCAGCTCACCGAGGAGCCCGCCCTCCTTCCGCAGCCGCAGGAGTTCTTCGGCCGCCGCCCGGCCCCCGACCCGGCTCATGGAGAGGACCGCCGCCTCGCACACTTCCGTCGCGGACTCCGCGGTCGCGAGCGTCTTCAGGTGCTCGATCGCCTCGGGCCGGCCGGTCAGGCCCATGGCGCGGATCGAGGCGAGCCGCAGCTCCGCCGGCGCTTCCTCCGTCAGATGCGCGGCCAGCGCCGCGACCATCTCCGGCGACCCGGCCATCCCCACCGCCTTCAGGACGATGTGCTCGGTGTCCGAGCCCACGCGCTCCACCAGCAACCGGTCGAGTTCGGCCACCGCCTTCGCCCCCCCGATCGTGGCGATCGCGTAGACGGCCGGCGTGAAGAACTCCTGCCGCTCCATGAGGCGAGCCAGCCGGCCCAGTGCCTCCACCGACTCCCCGTCCGCCATCCGCCCCAGCAGTGAGAACGCCGACTTCAGCGCGTTGGGCTCGGCCGATTGACCTGCCAGAACGAGCAGATCCTCCACCGCCTTGGTCCGGGCGACCGGATCGGAGAGCGCCGGGAGGACGCGCTCGAGGAAGGTCGCGGCGTTCCCGCCCTTCGCGAGGGTGGCGAGGAACAGGGCCTCGAGGCCCAGCGGGTCCGGGATCTGCCCGACCCGCAGGAGCATCTCGATCTCCGCCCAGTCATCCCACGTGCCGCTCTCGATCAACTGCCGCGCCCTCTCCACGGTGAGCACGGGATCGGTGATCCCGGTCCGGCTCGAGGACGGCGAACGGACCGCGGTCCCCTCGGTGCCGGGAAATCCTTCCACGGGCCCCGCCGCGCCACCACCGTTGCCTCGCCGCGGCGCGACGGCTCCCCCGCCGCCCCCCTCCGGCCGGTCGGGCCGGGCGGGTCGTTCGCCGGGGGCCGCCCGCAGGAAGTCGAAGACGACCACCCCTCCGACCACCAGGAGGAGCGGCACCACGAACACGAGGACGAGTCTCAGGTCTCGCATGGCTTCAGGGATTGTACCCCTTCCCGTCGATCGCCCGCAGACACCGCGTCACTCGTCGAGGGCGGGTCCTCCGTCGAGGTCCCGGATCTCGGCCTCCCGGGCGTAGGTCACCAGCTTCACCGCGAGTCGTGCGGCGAGGAACTCCGGCGCGTGGAGACCGGCGGCGGGCGCGAGTTCGACCACGTCCGCACCGACGATCTCGCGCCGCCGGGCGGTCTCCCGGAGGAGGGCGCAGACCTCGTACCACGACAGGCCGCCCGGCTCCGGGGTCCCGGTGGCCGGCATGATGGCGGGGTCGAACACGTCGAGGTCCACCGTGACGTAGACCGTGGAGCCGAGCCCCGCGATGGCCTTCTCGATCCAGTCCGTACGCCCGGCGATCTCCCGCGCCCAGAACACCGGCACCTCGTCCCGACGGATCGCCGCCGCCTCCTCCCCGGACAGGCTGCGGATCCCCACGGAGACCGTGGTCTTCACATGGTCGCGCATCCTCGCGCAGGCGCAGGCGTGCGAGTTCCGCGTCCCCTCGTACTCCGCGCGCATGTCGGCGTGGGCGTCGAGGTGGAGGACGGAGAGGTCGGGATACCGCTCGGCGAAAGCCCGCACCACGCCCGGAGTGACCGAGTGCTCTCCGCCCAGGGTGAGGAGGAATCGGTCCCCGGCCTTTCCGAGCACCTCCCGGGCGGCGCGCCAGATCCGCTCCGTCATCTCGTCCGCGCCGGTCCCCGCTGGAGGCACTTCCGGCAGCAGGTGGAACCCGAGGCAGGCCGGGGAGATCCCGAGCTCTTCGTCGTACGTCTCGACGAATCGCGAGGCGGCGATGATCGCCTCGGGCCCGAATCGGGCGCCGGGCCGATAGGAGGTCGTCCCGTCGTAGGGTACGGGAAGGACGAGCACCCGGCTTTCCTCGAAGGTCGAACTCTCCTCCGGGAGGCCGAGGAACGTGCGCGCGGAACCGGTGTCGTAGACGTGTCGGGTCATGGGCGGCAGGCCTTCACGAAAGCCGAAAAGAGGGCCACGGCGTCGGCGGCCCATTCGATGGAGCGTTCCGGGTGCCACTGCACGCCGAGGAAGAACCGCAGGTCCGGGGCCTCCAGGGCCTCCACCGTCCCGTCGGCAGCGGTCGCCGAGACGACGAGGCCATCCCCCACCCGGTCCGCCGCCTGATGGTGGCTAGAGTTCACGGCGATCCGCGTCGCGCCGACGGTTCGGGCGAGCAGGGAGTCCGGCCGGATCTCCACGGTGTGGCCCGGTCCGTCGGACCAGACCAGGACGTCGTGGAGAACCTCCCGGCCCGCGAACGGGAGGTCCTGGACCAGCGTTCCCCCACGAGCCACGTTCATCACCTGCAGCCCGCGGCAGATGCCGAGGAGCGGGAGCGATCGGTCCGCAGCGGCCCGGGCCAGCGCGATTTCCGCGCGGTCCCGCGGGAGGTCCAGGTTCCCGAGCCCGCGGCCCGGCTCGGCCCCGTAGAAGAGCGGATTCACGTCGGGTCCGCCGGAGAGCAGGAGCCCATCGAGCCGCTCCGCGATCGACACCGCCTCCTCGGGGGGAAGGCACGCCGGCAGGAGCACGACCCGGCCGCCGGCGCGGGAGACCGCCTTCACATAGGATTCCGGCGAGGACTGGGCTCGCGAGGCCACCACCTGCCCCATGATCGTCGTGGTGCGGGTCGTGATGCCGATGAGGGGTCCGGACATGGCGGGGAGTATACAGGACGTTGCCGGCCGGCCGCCGAGAACCGGTGCTGGCAGCCCGTCGGGGCGAGGAGTCGCATTGCTGGGAACGTCCCCGGCCCCGACGGGCTGCCGGCGCCGGCGGGTTGCTGGACCCGCGGCGACCTCGGGTCCTATCCTTGTCCCCATGGATCCGATCGTCTTGACCCATGGCGGCACGAAGTCCCCTCCGGAGTGGTCGGACGGCTGCGAGCGCGCGGCCCGGGTCGGGGCCGCCGTCCTCAGGGCCGGAGGCTCCGCCCTCGACGCCGCGGTGGCGGCCGTCCGGGACATGGAGGACGATGGGCGGTTCAATGCCGGACGGGGAAGTTGCCTGCGCTTCGACGGCATCACGCTGGAGATGGACGCCGGCGTGATGGAGTCGACGGGACGCATCGGCGCCGTGGCCGCCCTGCGGGGTTTCCGCCATCCGGTGGACGCGGCGCGCGCCGCCCTCGAGACCCCGCATGTCCTCTACGCGGGCGAAGGCGCGGCGCTCCTCGCCCGCGCCTTCGCCCTCGAACCGTGGGAGGGGGGGGCGAGCGAGGCCATGCGCGAGCGCCACCGGAAGATCGCCTCCACCTGGGGCGATCCGGCGGCCCGGCGGCCGGCGTGGCGCGACGCGGATCTCGGCCGCCTCTGGAACTTCCGGACGCCCCTCCCCCCGGAGCTCCGCCCCGAGGATACCGTGGGGGCCGTGGTCCGCGACGCGGCGGGACGCTTCGCCGCCGCCGCCTCCACCGGGGGCGCCATCCCCATGCTCCTCGGCCGGGTGGGCGACACCCCGCTGCCCGGGGCCGGCTTCTGGGCCGGGCCCCACGGCGCCGTGGCGGCCACCGGGATCGGCGAGGAGATCATCCGCCGCCTCGCGTGTCGAGGGATCCACGACCGCCTATCGGCCGGGGTTTCCCCCGCCGAGGCCATCCGCGCCATCACGGAGACGTTCCCGGGTGATGTGGCGTTCGGCGCGATCGCCGTCTCCGCCTCCGAATCCGGGGAACACGCGAACCGCTCCATGGCCTTCGCCACCGCCCGGCCGTGAGGTTCCCGCCCCTCCACTCCTGGGCGCTGGCGCCGGGCGAAGCGCGGGCCCTCCAGGCGGAGCTGCGATCGCTCGTGCGCCTCGTTCCACTGCCCCGACGGCTCCGGGTGGTCGCCGGGGCGGACTGCGCGATCGGCCCCTCCGGCCGCGAGATCATCGCGGTGGTCCTCGCCTGCCGGCTGCCGGACCTCGGGATCCTGGCCCGCGCGGAGGGGCGCGCCCCGCTGGTCTTCCCCTACGTGCCCGGCCTCCTGTCCTTCCGGGAGGCCCCGGCGCTCCTCGACGCTTTCGCGAGGCTCGACGCGGTCCCCGACGCCGTCCTCTTCGACGGACAGGGCATCGCCCATCCGCGGCGGTTCGGTCTCGCCGCGCATCTGGGCCTGTGGCTCGGCGTCCCCACCGTCGGCGTGGCGAAGAGCCTGCTCTGCGGAGAGGTCCGCGGCGAGCCCGGCCCCCGCCGGGGTCACCGCCGGCGGCTCGTTCTCGACGGCAAGACCGTGGGCTTCGCGCTGCGCACGCGCGACGGCGTGAAACCCGTCTACGTCTCGCCGGGACACCTCGCCGACATCGACGGGGCCGCGCGCCTCGTGCTCGCCTGCGGCGCGGGATTCCGCCTCCCGGAGCCAACGCGCCTCGCCGACCGCGAGGTGAACCAGCTGGCAGCCCGCCGGGGCCCGGAACCGGCCCGACTTTGAAGGCCTTCCCCCCATCGGGCTGTTAGGCTCTCCGGATGCCGCCGATCCACGCTTCCGCGCCGACCCGCATCGATCTGGCCGGGGGGACCCTCGACCTCTGGCCCCTCTACCTGCTCGTTCCCGACTGCGTCACGGTGAACCTCGCCATCGACCTCCGCGCGAGGGTGCGCGTGGAGCCCCGGCGCGACAGCCGCCGGGTCCTTCGGTCCCACGACACGGGGGAGACCGCGGACATGGCCGACGGCGGCGGGAACCTCCCGCTCCTGCGGGCCGTCGCGCGGGCGGTCCCCACCGCCACGGGCTTCGCGCTCTCGACCCGGGCCGCCGTTCCGCCGGGCTCCGGCCTCGGCGGTTCGTCCTCCCTCGCCGTGGCGGCCCTGCGCGGCCTGTCGGCGTTTCGCGGCCGGCCGATGGTCCTGTCGAGGGTGCTTGCCGTGGCGCGCGACCTCGAGGCGGAGGTGATCCGGGTCCCCACCGGGAACCAGGACCACGTGGCCGCCGCCCATGGCGGGCTGGCCGCCGTCCGGTTCCGGGCGGGCGGGTTCCGGCGCGAGGTGATCCGGACGGATCTCGCGGAACTCGGCCGGCGCCTCGCTCTCGTCCTCGTCGGGCAGTCGAGGCTCTCGGCCGATACGAACTGGCGCATGCTCCGGGCGGCCGTGGACGGCGATGGTGGCACGCTCGCGCGTTTCGGCCGGATTGCCGCGGCCGCCCGCGCCATGCGCGAAGCCCTGTCCGCCGGGGACCTGCCCGCCGCCGCGGCGGCCATGGAGCGGGAGTACGATGCGCGCCGGGGCCTCGTGGCCGGCGTGGAAACCGCGGAGATGGCCGAGGTCCACGCGGCGGCCCGCGCCGCCGGGGCGCTCGCCGGGAAGGTGTGCGGCGCCGGCGGAGGAGGCGGCATGGTCTTCCTCGTTCCCCCGGACCGCCGGAATGCGGTGCTCGCGGCGACCCGGGAGGCCGGAGCCCGGCCGCTCGCCTTCCGCCCGGACCCGGAGGGCGTCACGCCGTGAGGGTGCCGAAGCTCATCGTCTTCGACCTCGACGACACGCTCGCCGACACGGCGGGGACGATCCTCGCCCGGGCCGAGCGGGAGGCCGTCGAGGCCCTCGTCGCGCAGGGCCTCCGGACCACACCGGAGGAAGCCTCCATCGCGCTCCGGGAGATCCGCGACCGGGACTGCGCCGCGCCGTTCCTCCCCCTGCTCGTGGAACGCTTCGGCGCGCCGGACCCCGCGGCCTGCGTGGCAGCCGGCCGGCGGGCCTTCTTCGGGAACGACGCCCGGGGCATCCGGCCGGTTCCCGGAGCGACCGAGACGCTCGCCGCGCTCGCCGCCCGGGGCATCGGACTGGCCCTGCTCACTTTCGGCGTACGCGCGACACAGGAGAGGAAGATCGCCGAACTGGGCCTCGACCGGTTCTTCTCCCGCGTCCGCATCATCGACCTCGCCCTCGGCTCCGACAAGACCATCGCGCTTGCCGAGATGATCCGCGAGGCCGGCTTGACGCCCGTCGAGACCTGGGTCGTGGGCGACCGCCCCCCGGGCGAGATCCGCGCCGGCCGGGAACTCGGCGCCTTCACGGTCCGCCTGCGCCGCGGCGAATTCGCCTCGCTGGACCCGGCCGGCCCGGAGGAGGAGGCCGATCGGACCATCGACACCCTCCCGGCGCTCCTCGACATGCTCTGCTGGCAGCCCGTCGCCGAGGGGCCTCCGCGCGCATGAGGGCTTACGCCGACGGGCTGCTGGCGGTGGTCAGGGGTTCGCGGTGACGGGCTCCCCGCCGGTGAGGTTCGCCTCTTCCGCCTCCACGCGCCGGAAGCGGATCGAGACCGGCTGGGAGACGCCGATCTCGGGCATCGAGACGCCGTAGAGGGCGTCGGCCTCGGCCATCGTCCGCTTGTTGTGCGTGACGATGAGGAACTGGCTCTTGTCCGTGAACTCCCGGAGGAGCGTCAGGAAGCGGTCGATGTTGCTCTCGTCGAGCGCCGCATCGACCTCGTCCATGAGCGCGAACGGAGAGGGCCGTGTCTTGAAGATCGCGAAGAGGAGGGCCACGGCGGTCAGGGTCTTCTCGCCGCCGGAGAGCGAGTTCAGGTTCACCATGTCGCGGCCCGGCGGGCGGACCGTGATGTCGATTCCCGCCTCCAGGATGTCCTCGCCTTCGGTGAGCCGGATCTCGGCGTTCCCACCGCCGAAGAGCTTCCGGAACATCTCGCGGAAGTTCGCCTGGATCTCCACGAATGCCTGCTCGAAGCGTTCGCGGCTCTCGCGATTCAGCTTGCGGAGGATCTCGGTGAGGCTCTCCTTCCCCTTGACGAGGTCGGCTTCCTCCCGGGACAGGAACGCCGCCCGCTCCTCCACCTCCTTCAACTGGTCCAGCGCCTCGAGGTTCACGTTGCCCATCTTCTCGAGCTTGTCCTTGAGGTCGGCGACGCTCCGGTCGAGCGCCTCCTGATCCACGGGCTCCGGCGTGAAGCCCTGGTAGAGGTCGGCGAGGTCGAGCGAGAACTCGTCCCGGACCCGGTCGAGGAGCCCCTCCACCTTCGTCCGGATCTCGCCCTCCCGGAGCCGGAAGTCCGACAGGGCCGCGCGGTAGCGGTCATGTTCCTCGCGGATGCCGTCCGCCTCACGGCGCCGGGCGGACAGCCGCTCCCGTCCTTCCTCGTGCCTTCGCTTCGCCTCCTCGACCTCCCGGATCCGGGCTTCCCTTCCCGCCTCGGCCTCCGCCGCGCGGCGCGAGCCCAGTTCGGCGTCGAGCGCCGCCTGGTCACGGCGGCGGGCGCAATTCTCCCGTTCCACGCGGGCGAGGTCGAGGCCGCGCGACAGGTCGCGGGCGGCCGCGGCGAGCGATGCCGCGCGGTGCTCCGCCGCGGAGAGCCGCTCCTTCGCCCGGGCAAGGCCCACGCGCGCCTCCGTCCGGCGCTCCTCCACCCCGCGACCACGCTCCCGGGCCTCCGAGAGATCCGTCTCCAGGGAGGCGATCTCCGCGCCGAGGGCTTCCTCGCGGGCCGTGAGCCTTTCGTCCTCCACGGCGAGTTCGCCGTCACGCGCCGCCGCGCCCGCGGACTCCCCCTCGATCTCCGAGAGTTCAGAGGCGAGTACCTTCTCCTCCCCCTCGAGGCGGCGCAGCTCCTCGTCGGTCCGGGCGACCCGGGCCTCCGCCTCCCGCGCCGCCGTGGAGGCCGCTTCCGCCTCTTCCCGCAGCTCGGCGATCCGCGCGGTGAGGCGCGCGCGGCCGTTCGAAAGTCCCGAGAGGGCCTCGCGGAGAGCCTCGCGCCGCTCGCTTCCCGCCGCCACTTCCGCGGCGAGACCATCGATCTCGGCGTTCCGCGCGAGGAGCGCCACGGTGTTCTTCCCGCGCCCCCCGGAAATGGCCCCGATCCGGTTCAGCACCTCGCCGCCGCCAGTGACGATCCGGAGCGCCCGACCGTGCTCGCGGGCCACTTCGAGCGCCCGGTCGACATTCTCCACGGCGATGGAGTCGGCGAGCAGCGCCTGGACGACGGGCCGATACTCCTCGCGCGTTCGCACGGCCCCCACCATCCGCCGGGCGACGCCGTTCCCCCCGTAGACCGGCCCCGCCTCGCGGACCTCGGAGAGGGGGATGAACAGCGCCCGTCCGAGGGCCTCCCCCTTCAGCCATTCGATCGCCCGGATCGCGTCGCCGAGCGTTTCGGTCACGATCGCCTGGGCACACGGTCCGAGCGCGAGTTCCACCGCGCCGGCCTCGGCGGCGTCCACTTCCACGAGATCGGCCACCACCCCGCGGATGCCGGACAGGCCGCCTTCCGCGAGGGCGGCTCGCTTCATGACCTCCTGCACCGCCCGGTCCATGCCCTCGCGCCGGGCACGGAGGCTCTTCAGCACCTCGAGCCGGGAGCCGGCGGCGGAGAGGGACCGGTCGCACTCCGCGGCCTGTTCCCCGAAGTCCTGCTGGCGGCTCCGGAGCGACTCCGCTTCCTCTTCCGTCAGGCGCAGGCGTTCCCGGACCTCGCCGGCGCGGGACCTCGCGGCGGCGGCCACGCCAACCCCCGCGGCCCGGGAACCCGAAAGTCTCTCCCGCTCCTTCCGGATGGTCTCCCGGCGCCGGCCGATCCGCTCGCGCTGGGCGACTCCGCTCTTCAGCATGGAGGAGAGCGCGGCCCGTTCGTTCCGGACCTCCGTGCGGCGGGCCAGCGCCGCGAGCCGCTCCCGCCGGCGCGCCGCGAGGCGATCGCCGATCCCGCGCTCGGATTCCACCTCGTTCCGCGCGGCCTCCTCCGCCGCGGCGAGTTCCCGGTCCCGGACCGCTGTCTCCGCGGCGAGCGCGGCCTGTTCGTCGGCGAGGCTCTCGCCCTCCCGGCGCGTGTCCGTGAGACGAGCCTCGCCGAGCCGGATCTCCTCCTCGTACCGCTTCACCCGGTCGCCGAGCTCCTCCGCCATGCGGCGGCCGTGTCCGGAGGCCTCGCGGCCGGATCGGATGTCGGCATCGAGGGCGAGGAGCACCCCCTCCGCATTCCGGAGGGTGAGGGCCGCCCGCTCGAGGTCCGTCTCCTCCGTCGTGACGTCCTGAAGGAGGCCCCGCAGCGCCTCGCCGGCCTGCGCCTCCTCCGCGGAGAGAACCGTCAGCTTCCCGGCCACTTCCTCCCTCTCGGCGAGCAGGCCGTGGTAGCGGTTCAGGGCCCAGGAGACCTTCTGCCGGCGCAGCTCCTCGCTGATCTCCCGCCAACGCTTCGCGCGGGACGCCTGGTAGCGCAGGGACCGGAGTTGCTTGTCGGTGAGCTCGATGACGTCCCGCAGCCTCGTGAGGTCCTCGGCCACCCGCTCCAGCCGCCGCATCGTCTCCTTCCGGCGCGCCTTGAACTTCCCGATGCCCGCCGCCTCCTCGAACACCGCGCGGCGCTCCACGGGGTTGGCGGTGAGGATGGCGTCGATCCGGCCCTGCTCCATGATGGAGAAGGCATCGAGACTCGAGCCGGTATCCATCAGGGCCTCGCGCAGGTCCTTCAGGCGGCAGGGCTCCCCGTTCAGGAGGTACTCGGACTCCCCGGAGCGGTAGAGGCGCCGGGTGAGCACGGCCTCGGCCTGCTCCACCGGCAGCGAATGATCCTCGTTGTCGAAAACGATGGAGACCTCGGCCATCCCGAGCGGCTTGCGGCTCCCCGCGCCGGAAAAGATGACGTCCATCATCTCCCGGGCCCGGAGGGAGGAGGGCCGCTGCTCGCCGAGCACCCACTTCACCGCGTCGAACACGTTGGACTTCCCGCATCCGTTCGGACCGACGATGCCCGTGATGCCGGGGTCGAGCACGAACTCCGTCTTGGCCGCGAAGGACTTGAATCCGAGGAGTCGGATCTTCGTGATTCTCATGAGTCGTTCCTTCCGTCCTTCTCCACCGCCACCGCCTGCCGGAAACTCCCGATCATCCCCCGGCCTTCCACGCGCACTTCGCGAACGAACCTCCCGGCCTCCCTCGCGAGCCTCGTGAGACCCGTCACGCCGGAGTCGCGCCCGCCCGCGGCCCGGAGGACCCAACGCCGCGCTCCCCGGATCGTGCGGGCGATCGCGAGCACGTCCGCCTCGGCGGGCCCCCCGGCACGGACCGCGGTGCGGAACTCGTAGTCCACGTCGCCGGCGAGGAGCGCCTCGATCGAGCGGAAGAGGTCTCGAAGCGCCACGTCAGCGCCCGCCGCCCGCAGGTACCGGCCGTCGAGGGGCGCCTTCAGGTCCACGGTCACGCAGTCGACGAGTTGCGCGGCGATGGCGGCTTCCATCTCCGCCGGTCGGGTCCCGTTGGAGTCCACGCGCACCGGAAAGCCGAGGTCGGCGAGGAGACCGAGCAACTCGGGCAGGTCCGGGTGGGCGAAGGGCTCGCCGCCCTTGACCACGACACCTTCGATCCACCGGCGCCTCCGGTACAGGGCATCGAGGATCGAGTCGAAGGGTATCGCGCCCTGTTCCCGCCCCCAGCCGATCAGATGCGGCACCGGGCACGTCGGACAGCGGAGCGTGCAGCCCCCGAGGAACACCACGGAGCTCAGGCGCCCGGGCCAGTGGGTCAGGCTCGTCTCGAGGAGTCCGCGGATCGGGGGGAGCTTCAGTTCCACTCTCGAGCCCCATGGCCGACGGCAATCTGGCGGATGCGGGTGTTTCTCCAGGTCTTGCGGAGCAGAGCCAGGAGGCTCTCCGGCGAGGGTCGGGGGCTCCGGGGAAAGACGAATCGGACCGTGCTCGTCCGTACCGATACGGCCAGCCGGCCCTCGGTGTCGAGCCGAAGGGCCAGGTCCACCGGCGCGTCCGCCCGCAGGCCGACTCCGCCGGAGTAGACGGCGGGCAGGCGGGGCGCGGCGGAGGGGAAGTCCACCCGGTCGAGGGGCGGGAACCTCGAGACGAGCGCCACATCCTCCTCGGCGTCGAGTCCCGGTTCGAAGCCCGGCCGGCGCGCGGACCGGCACTTCTCCTCCAGCGCCCGCAGGACGCGGAGTCCGAGCTTCAGCGCCTCGTCGGAATCGGACAGTTCCTGACCGCAGGAGAGAAGGACGGCCTCGTTCAGCCCGGCCACCGCGAGGGAGGCCACGGCGTGCTCCGGGTCGACGAGCCTCGCCCCCTCTCCCCGCCCCCCTGCGAAGGGCCAGAGCGGACCGTCCGGACCGGCGGCCGCCCGGCGCAGGAACCGCTCGCGGGCCGCGAGTCCCGCAAGGGCGAGGTCCGCCGCCGCCTCGGCTTCGGCGATGAACCCGCCGGTGTTCCCGAGTCCGGCCCGGAGCGCGGCGCGCGGCAGGTTCACCACCGCCCGCGAGCCGACGGTCACGCCGAGGGTCGCGGTGTCGGTCAGCCGGGTGGCATCCTCGATCCGCGCCCGCAGGCGGGCGGTCCCGATCAGGGGCAGGTCTTCGCGGTCGAGGACGAACAGCACGGAGTCCCGGTCGAGCCCCTCCGCGAGGGCCATCCCGATGACGGCCAGGGCCGCCTCGTCCTCCAGGGCCTCCGGCCCCAGGGTGAAGGCGAGACGCGGGAGCCGTTCCCGTTCGCCGAGCGCCTCCCCGGCCCCCCGCGCCTCCAGCAGGGCCGTGGCGAGACCGAGGGCCGTGGTCGTCAGGTCGGCGTAAGTCTCCGGCCCCGGCTCCCCTCCCGGACCGCGGGCCTTCCTCGCGCCGAGGAGCGGCGGTGGCGAGAGCGCGAGGCCGATCTCGACCTCGCCGGCCCCGGACAACTCGGCAAGGAGGTGCCAGGCTTCTTCCCGAAGTTCCTCCCGGCCGAGTCCCGCGTAGAGCGGCGCGGTGAGGAAGTTCAGTGCCGGGAACGAGAGTCCGTGCGTGACGTGCTCCGCCACCCGCCGGGCGACCCGGCCGAGGTGCGTCGCGAACCGCCGGGGGGCGGCCACCGCTCCCGGACCGAAACCGCCGGAGACCCCGGGGATGGGGCCGAGACGCACGGCGTCCGTCGAGAGGGCCACGGCGAACGCCGCGGTGGGCGCGGAGAGCCCCCGGACGTGGATCCGCCCCTCGAGGTGGGCGGAGGCGACGGCTTTCGGGAGCACATCCTCGATCGCGTGCTGGCGGAGAAGAGCCCGGCCGGCCCGGAGCGCGGGCACACCGGCGCGGTCCGGTTCCTTGGGGAACAGCACCCCGGAGATCCCCTCCCGGTCCAGGGACTTCACGCCGCGGGCGAGGAACGCCGGCAGCATCCCCCGGGCGAGGAGCTCCGCGTCCGAAAGCCGCCCGAGGAGGGATCCCGACACGCGGTCGAGGCCGAGTTCCCTCAGCCGGGAGAGCACGGCCTCCGCCACCTGTGAGGCCGGGCCCTCCGGCAGATCCGCCCCCGCGCCGAGGCGGCGCGCGAGGCTCTCCCGATCGAGGGGGAGCGCGCGCTCCCGCTCGGCGTCGTCGCACACCACCGGTCCCGGCGCGAACAGCTCGCGCTGGACCGGCCCGGTCGAACGAGTCTCCGCCTCGCGCAGCTTGGCGCGTTTCTCCCGGTACAGGATGTAGGCCTTGGCGGTCCGGGCGTGCCCGGTCTCGATGAGGACCCGTTCCACCATGTCCTGCACGTCTTCGATCCCCGGGATCCCGGCGGCGAACGACTTCTCGATGAACAGCGTGACCACGGAGGCCAGCTCCTCGGCGAGGAACCGGTCTTCCGCTCCGACCGAGAGCGCGGCCTTGTAGATCGCGTCGGCGATCTTCCGCTCGTCGAAGTCCACGACCCTCCCGTCGCGCTTGCGCACTTGCCGGACGGGTCGTACTCCGCCTTGCTCCGCGCTCACGCTCCCTCCGGATCGCGGTCCCGACGACCGGTCTTGGCCTTCTCCACCTCCTCGACGAAATCATCGAGCCCCTGGAACTCCCGGTAGACCGAGGCGAACCTCACGTACGCCACCGCGTCGAGCTTCTTCAACTCCCGCATCACCTGCTGCCCGATGAACTTCGCGGGCACCTCGCGGTCGAACTTCGCGGCGATGCGGTCCTCGATCCGGCGCGTGATCTCGTCGATGGTGGCGATGGAGATCGGCCGCTTCCCGCAGGCCAGCATCATCCCCTGCATGAGCTTGCGGCGCTCGAACCCCTCCCGCCGCCCGTCCTTCTTCACCACCCGGATGGGGTTCTCCTCCACGCGCTCGTAGGTGGTGAAGCGCTTGCTGCACGCGAGGCACTGCCGCCGGCGGCGGATCACCTGCAGGTCGGTGCAGGATCGGGAGTCGATGACTTTGTCCCTGTCTTCCTTGCAGAACGGGCAGCGCATGTTCGTCCCTCCACGTCGGGAATCCCGGGAACCCTACCGCATATGGCCCTCTCCTGACAATACGCTACCGCATCTAGTGAGTCAACCGAATTGGCGGTGCGATGGGGCTACTTGCCCTTGCGGAAGGTCGCCGCCACGGGCGACGCTGGCGGCTCCTGGGCGGCGATCAGCTTCCGGACGAGGCGCGATTCGAAGATCGACCAGGTGGAGGAGACCACCATGTAGAGCGCGAGCCCGGCGGGGTAGTTGTAGAGCAGCAGGGAGAAGAAGATCGTCATCACCCGCATGATCTTCGCGGTCTGCGCCTGCTGGGGATCCGCCGGCTTCGGGGCCATGGCGCTCGAGAGGTACCACGTCACGGCCATGGCGAGAGGGAAGACGTTGAGCCAGGTGAGGTCGATGATCCCGAGGTCCCCGACGAAGCGGCAGAGCCGGTCGGGCGCGGTCAGGTCCGAAGCCCACAGGAAACTCGAGTGACGAAGGCCGATCGAGTAGCGGAGGGCCTGGAAGAGCCCGATGAAGATCGGAAGCTGGAGGAAAAGGATGAGGCAGCCCATGGGGAAGATGCGGACACCCTCCTCCCGGTAGAGCTTCATCATCTCCTCCTGCATCTTCTTCTTGTTCTTCCCGTAACGCTCGCGGAGGACATCCACCTTCGGCTTCAAGCGGGCCATCTGCCGGCCCTGCTTCTGCATGGAAACCTGCGAACGGCGGGAGAGCGGGAACAGGGCGAGGCGCACGATGAGGGTCAGGGCGATGATCGCGAGGCCCCAGCTCCCGGTGGCCGACCGCAGCACGCCGAGGAGGATGACGAGGGCCTTGGCGATGAAGCCGAAGAGCCCGTAGTCGATGATCGGGGCGAAGGGAGCGTACTCTCCGTCCCGGAAGAGCTTCGGGTCCATGGGACCGACGTAGAAGAGGAACTCCCGGGACTCGCCGGCGGGCAGGTCGAAGTCGAGGGCCGGGGCGAGGTTCACCACCTCCTTGCCCTGCGGTTCGCGGTCCCGGATCGGCTCGAAGACGGCCTGCCGCACCGCCGCCGCGCGCGGGTCGAGCGGCTTCAGGACACCGCCGAAGAACCGCGAGTGCATACCGGCCCACTCGATCAGGCGATCAGCCCCCTGCTTGTCGGGCTTCGGGAAGACCTCGGGCGCGGCCGTGGCCCGGCCGGGCGGGGAGAACTCCTCCACGGAGACGGTGTCCACGAGGAGCGCCGCGCCGATCACGGTCACGCCGGTGGTGAACGGCTCCACGGGCATCCCCGCCGGCCCGGTGAGGCGGACCCGGAAGGACTTCCGGCCGCTCTCCGCCTGCCGCGCGGGATCCGTGACCTCGCACCCCACGGCGACCAGCAGGTGGAAGGGACCATTCTCCGTCCCCGGGGCCACGGCGGGAAAACGGAACGTCTTCGTGAGGGCAAGGCCGGCCTCCGCCAGCGGCAGGCGGTAGACGACCCGGTCCGCCGAGGCCTCCGTCCGCTCCCAGAGCACACGGTCCGCGGGCAGGCTCCCGTCGACGACCCCATCGGCCGTCAGCACCCGGAGGGCGAGAGAGCGTCGCGCGTCCGGGGCGAGCGTCCGGCCGTCGGAGGAGAAGTCCGAGAGCGCCGGGTACCAGTGAGCGGGGTCCGCGAGGTCCGCGCCCGGCTGATCGGCGTAGCCCTTGAGCCTCGCCCCCTTCACGCCGGCACCCCAGGAATCGAGGACCCAGCGGATCTCCGGCTGCTCCACCACCGTCTCGATCCCCGCGGCGGGCGCCACCGGCGACAGCGGCGCGCGACCCGAGACATCTCCCCCGCCCGCTTCCAGGGGGACGGGCGGAGGCGCCCCGCTCCCCGCCTCGGTGCCGCTGCCCACGGCGGCCGGCGACGGCTCGGGAGTCGGAGGCGTCTTCTTCGGCGTGAAGACGCTCGAGTAGAGGAACAGCACCCCGAAGGAGATGAGGAGGAAGAAGAGCAGACGCTTCTCGGCGGAAACCGGGCGATCCTGGTTCATGGGTCTCCCCTCAGCGCCCGACCCGCAGGCGGTCCGCCAGGTAGTTCGGGAGACCGGGCGTCGCGTAGATGCGCTGCACCGTGTCCTCCACGTCGTACTCCACGCGGTGGAAG
>JALOQY010000305.1 GCA_025459285.1 Planctomycetota bacterium
CCCCGTGAGTGGACGCCCGCAGGGCGTCCACGAAACGGCGGGCGAAGCCCGCCGTCCCGAAGCGAGCGCAGCGAGCGGAGGGCGGGGGCGGGGGCCCCAGGTGCGTCAGAACCGGATGGTGAGGTCGACCTCTACCGCCGTTACCGAGTAGTCATCGACCCGGGTGTGCCGTTCATCGTACAGGCGGCCGCGGAGCGTGACACCGAGCGTCACCGCAGCTCGCAGGTCCACCTCCCCGCGCAGTGCGGCGACGGCGGCGAGGAACGGCGCGTCGCCGTCGTTGCGGGCGAGGCTGCCGGAGAGCAGGAACCGCACTTCCGGCGTCGCCGACCAGCGGACCTGTCCGGCGAGGACCGTGCTCCGCGAACGGTACTCAACCGCATCCTCGATCGGCCCGGATGGCGAGACGTCGAAGTCGTAGTACGAAGTCCCGGCGCGGTTCCGGATGGTCTGGAAGGTGAGCGAGGCGGTCGCCGAGAGCGCCTCCCCGCCGTGGTCCGCGGAAATCGAGACGCTCTCCACGCGCGAGTTCGAACTGCGGAGGGAGTCGTTGTGGAAGGCCTTGCGCCGGTAGACGAAGGCCAGCGAGGTCGCCTCATCCACCCGGAGCCGGGACCGCATCGATGCCTCCTCGGCCTCCTCGGCCCCCGGCGTCACATGCGGCTCCGAGGCCGCCGAGTACCGGCCGAGAACGCTCACGGTGAAGCGTTTCGACGGTGTGATATCCACACCGGCCGTGTGGCGGAAGGTCCGGTTCCGCCACTCTGTCGGCTCGGCCGAGCCCCCCCTCGTATCCAGCGGGGAGACGAGGTGCTCCGAGTACCACTCCTCGCCCAGGCGCACGCGCACACCCGAAAGAAGATCGTACAGCGCGTCGGCCGACGCCCGGGCCTCCCGGTAGGAGACGGTCCCCTCCTCCTCGGTGAGGATGTCCTGGTCCGCGAGGTCCGCGCGTTCGAAGTTCCGGTGCTCGTCGAGCCGGAGCCGGACACGGTCGGCGCTCCGCTCCCACTCCGCGCCGATCAGGACCTCGAGGTCTTCTGACAGATCGATGGACGCTTCGAACCGGTGGGCGCGGATCCTGCGGCGATGGCGGTTCTCTCCGGAGAGCACGGCCTCGTAGGGTCCCTCGACACCGCCCTCCACGAAGACGTTCGAGAAGCCCTCCTTCTCCCCGGAGAGCCGCGACGAGAGGGGCTGGCGCGTCACGGTGGTGATCAGGCCGAGATCGACCGCCCCTTCGAGGAGGGAGACCCCCGCCTTCGCCACCGTCGAGAAGGCCTTGGAACGGGCGTCCTGCCGCAGGACCTCCGAGACCGGCGTGCCACCGTCGTCGAGGGAGAGGAGACGCGCCTCGTCCACCGACCCGAGCCGGATGTTCTGGGTCAGCCCGAAGCGGAAGATGCCCGCGGATAGATCGCCTCCGAGCGCGAAGTCGTCCCAGGTCCGGTCGAGCGGCCGGCGGGCGGGCAGGGCCTCCCCCGACGGAAGGTCCTCGATGTCCCGTGTGAACGCCTGGTTCGCGGAGTCGCCCCTCCGCCGGTCGCGGTTCCACGAGGCCCGCAGCGCGAGCCGGTTCCCGGGCGTGTATCGCGCCCGCAGATACGACCGCTCCCGGCGCGTCTCCCATGGGTACGGATCGCCGGCCGCCAGGTAGGAGTAGTCGTCGCGCCGGTACCCGGCCTCGAGGAGCGCCTCGCCGGTGCGGCGAAGCGCGAGAGAG
Organism: Planctomycetota bacterium; assembly: GCA_025459285.1. Lineage (GTDB taxonomy): Bacteria > Planctomycetota > JAJSAM01 > JAJSAM01 > JAJSAM01 > Prado167. The sequence continues at coordinate 1,724 of JALOQY010000305.1, forward strand.
GCATCGGTGCCGGGGTCGCCGATGCCGCTCGCCCGGAACTCCGCCTCGTCGACAAGCCAGCGCTCGGCATCCGCCAGCCAGTCGAGGCCGAGGTCGAAGAGCCGCGGCCCGTCGTCGAGGTCCTCGTCCTGCTCGTACCGGCCCTCCCCCTCGTCGGAGACGATCCGCCAGCCGGCGCGGGCGAAGCCGGATACCACCGGCGGGTCCTCCTCTTCCGCGCCCACCGCGCCGGCCAGCAGGAATACGCCCGCGGCCGCCGCCGCGAGGCCCCTCATCGCAGAAACCTGCGGTCCAAATCGCTGCCGTGGATCTCGATGTGGCACGAGAGGCAGTTCCGGTACTTCGCATCCCCCAGGTCGTGGAAGGTCTCGGCGTGACAGGAGAGACACAGCGAGCGCGTGTCGGGATAGGCGAGCATCCGGCGGTTCGGACCACCGTGCGGGTCGTGGCAGGCGACGCAGCCCTCGGTCCGCTTGATGCCGTGGTCGTAGAGGAACGGTCCGCCCTTCTCGCCGTGGCACTCGAGGCAGGCGCGGGTGCGGAGGTCCTTGTCGCGGACCTTCCCGGTGTTGCCGTGCGGGTCATGGCAGTTCGTGCAGCCCATGCGGCCCTCGGCGACGCGATGCCGGTTCGGCAGGAGGAAACGGGCCTTCACGTCGAGATGGCAGGAACCGCAGAGCGCGAATTCCGAGCCTCGAAGCGTCTTCCCCTCCGGCCCGTTCGCATCGTGGCAGACCACGCAGGAGGTCCCTTCCTTCGCGTGCTCGGAGCAGGTCCAGCGCGCGAGGGCGGCGGTCGAGCCGTGGCAGCGGTTGCAGGAGTCGGCGACGGCCGGCGGGGACTGGCGGCCCGGGTGGACGATCTTCTTCGGGTCGCCGCCGGAGGCCGCGTGGAGGCTTCCCGGCCCGTGGCAGGTCCCGCAGGCCGCGTCCCCGCCCCGCAGGTCACGGTGGCCCGAGCGGTCCATCCGGGGATGGAAGCCCGGATGGCACTCGATGCACCGCGCCCCCGGCACGTGGACCGCGACCTTTGCCAGATCCTCGACCTTCACGAACGGCCCGAGTGCGTCGTCGAACTCCTTTGCCGCCCGGTCCACGTGGATGCGATGGCACTGCACGCAGGACCGCACCTCCCCCGCCGGCCCCGCCACCCACTCCCGGTGGCCGCGGACGGGCGCCGCGAGGACCGGCAGATGACAGCGGAGGCAGGCCCCGTCGATCTCGCGCGCGGGGACCTTGCCCGGGTTCCGGATCGGACCGTCCCCCGCCTCGTCGGCATGGGCCCGGCCCGGACCGTGGCACTGCTGGCAGGCGCGGCCCGCGCCGGCCTCCCCGGGGGCCAGCGAGGCGTGGAACGAGGCGCGGAGGCTCTTCCCGCGATCCTCGTGGCAGTCCTCGCACTCCGCCGATCCGATGTAGTCGGCGCTCGCGGCGGCGGCGTCGGGATCAGGGAAACGCGCGCGGATCGCATCCGCAGAATCGAACTTCCCCCCGCCGCGGACGACCGCGCCGAGCGCGATGAAGCCCACCACCCCGAGCACGACGAACGGCCCTCGCCGTCTCATGCCTGCCTCCCCCGCTCGGCTTCGGGTCAGTTGTTCTCGGCTCCGGCGGAGAAGCCCGAGACCCCCAGCATCCGGTCCGGCTCGATCCAGTCCCTGATGACATCGATCAGGTGCTGGGAGAGCTTGGGTCCGCCGGCGGGCATCTGGCCGGTGTTCACGCGGAAGTACATGTAGCTGTTGGTCGCGTCGTTCGGCTTGACCCGGAGCAGGGCGCTGCCGACCGACGCCATGTTGCGGAGGTTGGCGTAAGCCAGCGCGGCGGAGGACATGGTGAGCCCCCCGTTCGCCCCGTGACAGGAAGCGCAGTTGGCGCTGATGATCGGGTAGACGTCACTCGCCCACGAAGGGTAGGCCAGCACCTGCACGGTCCCGGGCGCCGCCTGCAGGGCCCCGTCGGAGGCCACGGCCTCGATCGTGTAGATTCCGCCGCGGCTCGGGGTCGCGGGAGACGGCGCGGGGACCCGGAAGCCGACGGGGGAACCGGTCGCCGCGGACAGCAGGGACTGGGAGACGGTCGGTCCGGTGAGAACCGTCCAGGTCAGGGTCACCGCGTCCCCGTCGGGGTCGCTGGTGCCGGGCGCGCTGAGTATGGCGGTGGTCGCGCCGTCGTAACGGATCTTCGTCGCCGAGGACTGGACCGTGCCGAGGACCGGAGCACCATTCGGCACGAATGTCACGTCCTTCGTCTGCGCGCCGAGCAGGTCGGTCACCGTGACCCGGAAGGTCCGCGTGCGCGAGACAATGCTGCCCGAGTAGGCCGGCATCGTGAACGTCGCGCTGTCGGTGTCGGCCCCGGACAGCGTGACGGCGGAGCCGCCCGGCGGGTTCCGCTCGGTCCAGGCGAACGAGAGGGTGTCACCGTCCGGATCCTCGACGCCCGAAGCGGAGAGGGTCACCGGCGTCCCCTCGGGGCCGGAGGTCGGCGAGGCGACCACCAAGTCGAGGCTCGGGGCGACGTTCACCGTCACGGTCACGAGGTCCTGACCGACCGCGTTCGGGGTTCCCGTGCCGTCATCCGCCCGGAGCCGGAACTGGTAGGCGCCGGAAACCGCGGGTGCGGTGAAGGAGGCGTCGAGCGTGCTCGCGTTCAGGATCGTCACACCGACCGGGCCGGAGACCAGGGTCCAGGAGATCGCGAGCGGGTCCGAGTCGGCATCCGAGGCGGTCCCGAGCAGGGAGACGCCCGTCCCCGGCCGGACCAGCGTGGCGGAGGCCCCGGCCATGACTTCCGGTCCCGCATTCGCCGGCAGGTTCGTCAGGTTCACCACCACGGTGTCCGGGAGGCTCCCCGCGGCGATGTCGTCGGTGACGGTGAGAGCGAAGGTGATCGCGCGGGAGGGATTCAGCGAACTCAGGCTTGCCGGCACGACGAAGGCCGGCGCGGCGACGGAGGGATCGAAACCCGCGTTCTTCGCCGCGACATCATAGAAGTCGAGTCCGGAGGTCTGGACCCACGAGTAGCCGGTGATCGCTCGACCCGTCGAGGGGACGCCGGATCCCGAGAGCGTGATAGCCTGCCCGGGGGACCCGGAGCGGTCGGGGCCGGCGTCGGCCACCGGGGCGGCGGGACTGCCGGACAGCACGGTCGCGAGGTCCGGCGGGCCGTACCGCAAGCCGTCGTGGACCATCAGGAGGAACTGGAGGACGTCCGGTGTGGACGGGGCCGTGCCGTTGCGCGTCGCTCCGGAGCCGGTCAGCCCCGCGTCCGCTCCGGCAACCTGCCGCCACTCGTGCGCCCGGAGGTGTCCCTGGGGATCGCCGCTGGTCAGGGAGAACGGGGCGCCGGTGGCCACGGTCTGCCGGGGGCCGGCGGCGGCCCGCGGCCGGCCGTCGGCGACGGACCGTGTCACCACGACCAGCACCCGGTCGAAGGACGCGCTCTCGCCGTCCGAAACCACCTGGAACAGGTACCGTCCCGGGGCGCGGGGGGCGAGGAAGGACGGAGACGCCGTGGTCGCGTTCTCGAGGGCCGGGGCGCCGGAACCGAGATCGATGGCCGTCCAGGCGAACGTGCCGGCTACCCCGCCATTCGCGGGAACCGACCGCGCGGCGGAGAGATGGACGGTATCGTCGAGCGGCACCAGGCTCGGCCGGCCGGCGTCGGCGACCGGAAGGCCCGCGCCCACGCCCACCACCACGCGGTCGGCGATGGACTCGGCCACGCCATCGTGAACCCGCAGTTCGAAGGCCAGCACCTGGTTCACGAGGGGAGCCGTGAAGACGGGTGCCGGGGAGAGCGCGTCGGAGAGGACCACGGCATCGCCGGCGACCTGCGTCCATCCGAAGGTCAGGTCGTCCTCCTCGTCGAGATCGAAGGAGTCCGTGCCGTCGAGGGTCACCGTGGCGCCGGCCGCCGCGACCCGGCTCTCCCCGGCCACCGCGATCGGAACGTGGTCGACCTCCACGACAGCGAACGACTCCCCGGAAGGCACGCCGCCCGAGAACGCCACGAGCGAGAACACATGGGTGCCACCGACTGGAGGTGCCGCGAACGCCGTGGCGGCCGCGGCCGGCAACGGCAGGGCGATCGGTGGCCCGCTCACCTGCTGCCACCGGAAGGTCGCGCCGGAGGTGCCGGAACCCGAGAGCGTGGCGAGCAAGCCCGGTTCTACGATCACGTCTTCATGGTGTAGCCCCCCGTCCCTCCGAGGCTCCGGATCCGGATCGTGTAGTCCCCGAACCACGGGAGGGGAAAGGCGCGGAGAGCGAAGGCCCCGAGGGACGTCGTGGCGAAACCCGTGAGGTCGAGCGGGACCCCGGACGCCGTCACCACCGTCACTTCCGGCAGGAAGGGAGCCCCCTTGGCCCCCTTGAGCGCGAGCGTGAGAAGCGACCCGGATGCGGCGCGGAGCGGGATCTCGTCGACCTGGGAGGTGTCGGCCAGGTTGCCGGCGACGGCGGGAGGCTTCGTGGCCTTCCCCTTCGTGACGAGGGTGTAGCCACCGGACGTGCCGTTCCGCCCCCGGATGACGAACTTGTACATGCCCGACTCCGGTGCCGGCAGCCCCTTGCCCTTGATCCCCTTCGGACTCACGGACAGGGCCACCCCGGCCACCCGCAGGGCCACTTCGTCGAGGAGCGTCCCGTCCGGCCGGCGGATCGCGAATTCCGGATCCAGTCCGGCCCCTTTCGCGAACTTCACCGAGAACGAGATGCCACCGGTGCCGCCGGGGATGAGGATCCCCACCGCCGAAGGCCGCCCCGGTTCGACCGAGGCCGCGACGGGAGTCCCGAGCGGGACGAGGTCCTGGACGGCCTGCCCGTGGACCGGAATGGCAAACGAGGAGACGAAGACCCCTCCCAGGAACGCCAAGATCGCGAAGCGCATGGACAACTCTCCCGCCCCAACTTCCCACGCACTGTACTGCATCTCACTCGCATGTCAAGGATTGACTCGCGCGCTTTCCTGCCTCGTGACGCACTCGAGGGCACTGCGGGCTGACAGCCCGTCGGCGTGAGCATCCGCGCTGGTGGAAGCCTCCTGGCGACGGG
>JALOQY010000306.1 GCA_025459285.1 Planctomycetota bacterium
GAGCGTGGGCAATCATCCCGCGCGGCCTCGTTGTCGGCCCCGGCGCGGCTCGGGGGGGATCATTGCTCACGCTCTCAGTCGGCGAGGCCGAGCACCGCGGGCCACGAGAGCACGGAGAAGAGGCTCGAGAAGTCATCGGTGAACGGACGGAACCCCGCCGGAGCGGTCGGCCATCGCCAGGGCGACCCCGCCCGGTCCGGCGCCAGGGGAGCGAGAGCCGCGCGCGCCGGAGCGATCACCGCCCAGTCCGAGCCCGAGCGCTCCGCGGAGAGGCCCGCGGGGATCCCGCGGGGACGGTCGCGCCAGGCGGCGCAGGGCCGGCCGAGACTCTCCGCGAGACCGGCCACCACCGGCAGGAGATCGAGATGCCGGCTCGAGACATGGAACACGATCAGGCCGTCCGGCTCCACCACCCGCCGGTAGACATGGCCCGCCTCCACCGTCAGGAGATGCACCGGCACCGCGTCGCTGCCGAAGGCGTCGAGGACGAGGAGATCGAAGGCCCCGCCCTCGACATCGAGGAGCGACCGGCGCGCGTCGCCGAGGACGACGTCCACTCCGACGCCCCGGGCACGCGCCGCCGCGAGATGCGTGAAGAACCGCGGGTCCTCGGCGATCCGCCGGACCGCGGGGTCGATCTCGAAGCACGTGACGCTCGTCCCCGGCGCCGCATGGGCGAGGAGCGCTCCGGCGCCGAGCCCCACGATGCCGATGCGGCGGAACCGTTCGGCGGGGTACGCCGCGAGGAGCCGCCCCGCCGGCCCCTCCCGGTGGTAGTAGGCGAGGGGCACGTCCGGGTCGGCCGGCGCCCCGACGCGCGCGTCCACCCGCTGCTTTCCGTGGACGGTCGTTCCGTGGAAGAGGAGGTTCAGGTCCGCGCTGCCCGCTTCGCCCCGGACCCGCGCGATCCGGTGCACGCCGAAGAAGCTCCGTTCGGCGTGGAGAAGGCGGCCCTGCCCGCCCTCGGAGAGGCTCCCCGCGAGGAGGGCCGCGCCGACGCAGAGCCCGAAGCGCACCGGCCGCCCGGAAGCCAGGAAGCAGAGGACGGCGGGCACGGCCGCCACCAGCGCGAGCCGGTGCGCCTCGCCGGGCAGGGCCAGCCGGTTCGCGAGGAGGGCGAGCCCGGCGGTCGCGACGAGGACGAGGACCGGAGCGGCCGTGCCGAGGATCCGCCCGCGGACCGCGCCCCGCGCGGCCGCCGGCTCCGGGAAGTACCGGGAAAGCGGCGGCATGAGGAGACAGGCCCCCACGAGCGCGAGCGGGTACTCCGTGACCGCTGTGAAGACGAGAGGCGCGACGAGGCCGTTCAGCGCCCCCCCGAGGACGCCGCCGAGGCCGATGAGCAGGTAGAACTCCGTGAGACGCTCCGGGCCGGGGCGGTCGGTGGCCAGTTCCCCGTGGCAGACCATCGCCGCGAGGAAGAACGTGAGGAGGTGGAGGAGAGCGACGAGGGCCGGGGGACTCGTGGACCGGCCCAGCAGCACCAGGACGAGGAGGACCGCGGACAGGCGGAACAGCCGGACCATCCACCGGTGGGAGAGCCGGACCCTTCGCGCGAAGACGAGGGTGAAACTGAGGAGGTACAGCGCGAGCGGGATCACGAAGAGGAGCGGCACCACGGCGATGTCGGTGGTGAGGAACCCGGTCACGCCGAGCATCAAACTCGAGGGCACGGCGGCGAGGGCGATCCAGCGCAGGCGGCGGGCGGGTGCCGGCGGACGGCCGGGGGGGGGCGGGACCGGCCGGCTTCCGCCCGGCGTCCGGCTCCTCGCGATCCGGATCGAAACCCCGCAGGCCGCGACGAGCAGGACCAGGAGGACGTAGCCTCCCGACCAGAGCCCCGCCTGGCAGCGCAGTCCGAGGGCCGGTTCCACGAGCAGGGGGTAGGCGAGGAGCGCCGCGAGGCTTCCGAGACTGCTCGCGGCGTAGAGGTGGTAGGGGTCACGCCCGCCGCCGCGGGCCGCGAGCCAAGCCTGGAGCAGCGGTCCGTGGCTCGCCGTCACGAGGAAGGGCCCTCCCACCGCGACCGCGAGCAGGCCGAGGAGCCAGCCGATCGGCATCTCCCCCGCCGGCGGGGTCCATCCGCGTGGAATCGCGACCGGCAGCGCCGCGAGGGCCGCGACGAGCAGGACGACGTGGACGACCACCTGCCGGGTCGGCGAGAGCCACCTCACGGCGAGGTGGGCGTACAGGTAACCCGCGAGGAGCGCCGCCTGGAAGAAGACCATCGACGTCGCCCACACGGCGGGCGCCCCGCCGAGGAGCGGCAGCGCCATCCGCGCGATCATCGGCTGCACGAGGAACAGCAACGCCGCGCTGAGGAAGGCGGTGAGGGCGAAGAGGCCCGGCATGTGTTCGATCCGGAACGGCCCCCTCTTCAGCGTGTGACGCGGCCGGGGACCGACGGGCGGCGCGTGCGAACGTCGATGTAGTCCTTGTACGCGATCGCCGTCTGGACCCGCACCAGGAAGTCCCGGGCCTCGGCGCTCTCCGGATCGAACGACAGGGCGTTCCGCGCGTACTGCTCGGCGTCGTTGTAGGCCCCCCGCGAAAGGGAGATGCCGCCGGCGACGACGTGCGCGCGGATCACGTCGCGGAGCACGGCCTTCTCCAGGTCGAGGAGGTCCCCGGCGAGGTCCGTGTCGGGGCCCGCGGTCTTCCTGCGGACGTTGATCGCCTCGAGGATCGCGCGGTACTGGCTGATCGCCTGCTCGAGGAAGCCCTTGGCGGTGGACTGGTTTCGCGCGCGGAGTCCCTGCTGATAGAGCTTCCGGGCCGCCTCCCGGGCATCCGCGATCGGCTTCAGCGCTCCGTACCTCGCGGCGGCGGCCTCGCGGGCCTCGTCGGCCAGCTTCTCCATCTGGGCCGCCCGCTCGGCTTCCTCCTGCTTGGCACGCCGCGCGTCCAGACCGGCCAGGAGTTCTCCCACCTCCGCCGCCGCCTTCGTCTCCGGAAAGACGTCGACGACGAGCGTGAGGAGGAACTCCGCCTCGCCGAAGTCGCCCTTGTCGGCCAGCACCCGCGCCTCCGCCAGCATCTTCGCCACGCAGTCCTCGCAGAGGACCGTGTGGTCGGCGGCGCGCCCGGAGACAAGTTCGGGGTTCAGGACTGCCGCCATGTCGAAGTGCCGCTTGCCGAGAATGAACAGGCCGCTCCGGAAGCAGAACAGGGACAGCGCCAGATGGTCCTCCGCGGTGTCCGCCATGTGCCGTTTCCGGCTCGAGTAGAACGAATACGGATCGAGGACCCGGGCCGGTACCACGGCCTTCACGACGGTCTCGCCGATCCGGTACTCCACGGTCAGGGAGTCCTCGGAGGTCTCCAGCACCTCCACCATCGCCGAACGACCGTCCTTCCCGATGATCTCCTCCAGCGCGAAGGCGGGTCCCGCAGCGAGCGCCACGAGGACGACAATGGTGAGGATCCTCTTTCGATGCATCATGGCAGGCTCCTTTCCCGCCAGTCTAGCAGCCCGCCGGCGAAAGCCTCCACGCTGCCGGGAACCTCTCGGCGACGGGCCGCTCGCCACTCAACAGAACGCGGGGGCGATCTCCTCGAGCTTCGCGCGCGCCTCGGCGTGAAGGTACTCCACGGTGGCGAGGACGTTCCGGTGGGTCATCCCGGATCCGAGGAAGGTCCAACGCTGCGCCTGGCGCTGCACCTCCGTGAACCGGGCGCGCTCGGCCGCCGACAGCGTCCGCCCCGCCGCGCGCTCGAAGGCCGCGAGGTCGAAGGCCACCTGCTGCCCGAGCCCCCCGTCGAGAAACATCCCGATCTGCAGGTATCCACCGAACGCCTGGTCGATCTCCTCGCCCGTGCAGCTCTCGGCGAGCGCCTCGATCATGAGGGTGTCGAGTTTCGCGTGCTGGGCCTCCTCGAGCCAGTGGTGCTTGAGGAGGCTGCGGAACTGCGGGTCGAGATCCCCCTCCTCCCGGAAGCTCTCGACGTAGTGCCGCTGCGTCATCCACTCGATGTGGAGGATCGTGAGCGCCACGGCCATCACGTGGTGCGACATGACCTTCTCGGCGATGGCCTGCGGAGGACCGATCACCTCGCACTCGTGCCCGAAGCCGGCCAGGAACTCCCTGCGGAACTCCCTGAAGAGCTGGATGTGCTTGGCCTCTTCCTCGGCGAACCGGAGGAGCGCCCGCACCCGATGGTCGTTCTCGGAGAGTCTCGGCCGGGCATGGTCGAGGACGAATGGCAGGATGAACTCTTCCACCGTTCCGAACATGTAGAGGTAGCCGTGCCCGCGGATCTGGTTCAACAGCCGCTTCTCGCCGAGGGAGAGGAAGTCGAGGGGCTCGACCCGGGCCAGCGACTCCGGAAGGAACCGCTTCCCGAAGTCGAGCTTCCGGTCGCCGCCAATGAGGTCCTCCACCCGCCAGTTCACCCGTTCCGAGGCCGCGAGGGCCTGCTCGTAGCTGTAGCCGTGTTCCATGGTTCGTCTCCGTCCGGAATTGGACTCGCCATGGAAAACACGGTCCGGGACAGTTCACCGCAACCCGGGCCCGACGCCGGATCCCCGGGATCGGGCGCCCGCCCGTTCCTGACCGGTGCACGACGCCCACTCCTGCTCGATCTCCCGGAAGAGCCGCACGCGCGCGAGCATGGCCTCCCGGTACGGAAAACCCGAGAGGTCCCGCGCTTCGAGCGCCAGGCGCCGCGCCTCCTCGAGGTGTCGGTGCTCCCCGGTGGCGCGCCACAGGAGAAACCGGGCCTCCATCCGGTGACGGTTCGGAGCACGGGCTTCGAGTTCCGGCAGGCGAGCGGACACTCCCGGTGCGTCACCGCCCGGAAGCACGGCCCGCCATGCGGCGAGCAGGAGGAGGAGCCCCGCCTGTCCGCCTCTCTCCGCCGGGTTTCCAGCCGCTTCGATCTCGGCGCGGGCCTCGAGCGGACGGCATTCCTCCGCGGCGAGGCGGGCCAGTCCGATGGCGCAGTCGATCATGCTGCCCGTTTCGCCCGTCGGGCCGAGAAGCTCCCGGGCCTCGAGCAGGGCCCGGCGCGCGGCCGGCGCGTCGCCCTCGTTCCACTCGAGCTCCGCGAGGGCGATCAGCACGTCGGCGGTGCCGAGCGGATCCCCCGCGCGGCGGGCGAGTTCCAGGGCCTCCTCGAGGTCGCGCCGCGCGGAGTCAGGATCGCCCAGCCAGAGCCGGGCTTCGCCGCGGCCGGCGAGTTCCGCCCAGAGCCCGTCGCACTCGCCGCTCTCCCGCCGCAGCTCGAGCAGCCGCTCCCTCGTCCGGAGCGCCAGGAGATGACGCCCGCGGGCGTGGTGGAGCACGGAAAGGTGGGCGAGGGCGCCGAGCCGCGCCGGCCGGTTGCCGGTCTCCATCGCCAGGGCGAGGGCACGCTCCAGCCGCTCGTCGGCCTCGTCGAAGTTCCCGCCGTTGAAGGCGAGCAGGCCGAGGCAGGATTCGGCATAGGATTCCACCGGGCGCCGGCCCAACCGGCGCGCCAGGTCGATCCCCCGGAGGTAGCCGGCGCGGGCGGAATCGGCCCGGGCGTGCCGGTGGTCGAGGGTCGCGAGGTTGACCACGGCCAGCAGCTCGGAGGATTCGTCCTCCGCCGCCCGGGCCACGCCGAGGGCCGTTTCCAGCGTCTCTCGCGCCCGCATTGCCGCGCCGAGCCGGAGCTCCGCGACGCCGAGGTTGGCCAGGGCCCCGGCCTCGATCCGCGACGACCCCGCGGACCGGGCCAGCCGGGCTCCCGCGCGGAATCGGGCCGCCGCCCTCCCGAACCGCCCCATGGCGGATTCGGAAATCCCGAGGTGGAGCTGGACTTCCGCCCGCAGCGCGGCGCTGCCGGACCGGGAGGCGATCCGGCGCGCCTCGGCCAGCACCTCCCGACTCTCGGCGCCCCGCCCCGAGGCCATGAGGATCCCGCACAGTCTGAGGAGCAAAGTGTGAAGCGAGGTGTTCGAGGGCCCGGTCGAGAAACGGCGCCGCCTCCGCGGGTCTCCGGGAGTCCAGGTAGTGTCCGGCGAGGACCGCGGACCGCTCCCCGCCCGAGTCACCCCCGCGGGACCGGATCGCGTCGGCGAGGAGGCCGTGGTACTCCTCGCGGAGAAGTTCGGGCAGCGACTCCCGGAGGTGGTCGGCAAGCAGGACGTGGTCGAACCGGAAGCGCCGTCCGTGGGCCCGGACGATGCCACCCCGGCGCTGCGTCTCGGCGAGGGTCCGCAGGACACCCACGAGCGGCCGGCCAAGCGCCGACGCCACGAGCTCCGCGTCGAACTCCGCGCCCGCCACCGCCCCGACCTCGAGGACTTCCCGCTCCTCACGGGAGAGCCCGGGGATCCGGGCCGACAGGAGGCCCCGGGCCATCTCGGGCAGCTTCAGATCGCCGACCGGCCGGGCCGCGACCCACTCGCCGGACGGCAGCCGCCGGACACCCCCCTCCTCCCTCAGAGCGGCGATCATCTCCAGGACGAAGAGCGGGACTCCGTCGCTGCGCTCGGTGACGGCGCCGGCCAGTTCCCGGGCCGTCACGTCGCTGCCGAACGCGGCGCCGAGCAGTTCCTCGACCTCCTCCCGGGTCAGCCGGGGCAGGATGATCTTCCGGAAGTTCCGCAGTCGGGACAGGCCGGTGTCGAGGCTCAAGCTTCCCGACTCCGTCACGGATCGGGCGGTCAGGAGGAGCAGGGCCGGGAGATCCGCCGCCGCGCCCGCCAGCGAAAGGAGGGCATCCCGGCCCACGGGGGAAGCGAGGTGCGCGTCGTCGAGGACCCACACCACGGGCCCGCCGGCGGCGAGCGAGCGCAGGAGGCGCGCGCAGCATTGGCCGAAGGCGTCACCGGCCATGCCGGCGGCCTCTCCACCGACCAGGCGGGTGAAGGCCGCCACCTCGGGGCCGGACCCCAGCCGCCGGAGAAGCTCCGCTTCGAGTCGCGCTCCGAAGCGGTCCCGGATGGCCCCCGTGATCCCGCCGACCCCTCCGGAGGCGGTGAAGGACCCGAGGAGCAGATGCCGGTCCCCGCCGGGGAGGCCTTTCAGGAATTCATCCACGAGGCGGGTCTTCCCGATCCCTTCCTCCCCCTCGACGAGCAGACAGGTCCCGGCGCCCCCTTGCGCCAGCACGAAGGCTTCGCGCAATCTCTGGAGCGGAGCTTCCCGGCCGTGGAAGTCAATGTCCCGGACCACGGACAGGGCCGTCCCGCCCGCCGTCCGGGAGGTCCGGCTGGAAGCCCTGCCTTCCCACCAGGCCCCGGCTTCTCCCTCGAGGAGCACGCGACACAGCTCCTCCGTGGAACCGAACCGCTCCTCGGGCCGCTTCGCGAGAAGCGTCGCCACCAGTTCGGCGAAGAACGGGCCGATCCGCCCCGGCGGCCGATCCAGGAGAGGCGGCACGGAGTCGAGGTGAGCGGCCAGGGAGGCTACGGGGCGATCCCGGGCGAAGTGGTTCGTCCCGGTCGCCAGTTCGTGGAGGACGACGCCGAGGGCGTATCGGTCCGCCGCCGGACCGACGGGCTCTCCGCGGCACTGTTCCGGCGCCGCGTAGAGGGCCGACCCCAGGAACTGCCCCGGCCCGGTCAGGCCGACAGATCCTTCGACGAGTCTCGCGACGCCGAGGTCCATGATGCGGATACGCTGGTCCTCGGTGATCAGGATGTTCTCCGGTTTCAGGTCCCGATGCACGACGTCCGCCGCGTGAAGGGCCCGGAGGCCGGCCGCCGTCTGGCCCGCGATCTCGCGCAGCATCGCCTCCGAGAGCGGACCGAGCGACCGGCCGAGATCGCGGAGCGTCCGACCCTCGACGTACTCCATCACGAGGAGGTCGTGGACGCCGCCGGCAGTTTCGACCCTCTCGAGCCCCAGCGTGCGGACCACGTTCTCGTGACGGACGCGCCCCCCCGCCTCCACCTCGCGTCGGAAACGCCGCGCGGCCCCCTCCAGGGCGAGCAGGTGCGCGTAGAGGGCCTTGACCGCCACCACCTCCCCGGTCCGGGAGTCGACGGCCTCGTACACCACGCCCATGCCGCCGCGCCCAAGTTCCCGGCGGAGGTGGAACGGCCCCAGATCCAGCGGCGGCCGCCACGCCGGTGCCGGCAGCGCGTGCCGGGGCGAGAAGATCGCCTCGGTGGCCACGGGCGCCGCAGAGAGGAGTTCCCGGACCTTCTCCTCGAGGGCACGGTCGCCGCGGCACTCGCGCGCCAGGACCTCCTCCCGCCGGCGACCCTCGGCCTCCCCCGCGAGGAGCAGGATGCGGCGGACCTCCCGGTGGAGGTCCGCCGGCCCGGCCCCGGCCACGCTCAATCCTCCCGGTCCGCGACGAGACGTTCCGACAGCCAGCCCTTGGCCATCGTCCAGTCGAGCTCCACGGTCCGCAGGGAAACTCCGAGGGCGGAGGCGATCTCGCGGTTCGTCATCCCCCCGAAGAACTTCATCTCCGTGATTCGCGCCTGACGAGGGACGAGATCCGCAAGGTCGGCGAGGGCCTCGTTGACGGCCAGGACGTCCCCGGTCCCGCCAGGGTCCCCCGCGACACCGGAGAGT
>JALOQY010000030.1 GCA_025459285.1 Planctomycetota bacterium
CAGGTGATCGTGGCGGTGGGAGTCACGAACAAGCAGAACGACGGAGGCGAACTGGTAGGGCTGGTGGAGCAGATCAAGGACTTGACGGGTTCATACCCGGCTCAGGTTTCGGCGGACGCCGGGTACTGTTCCGAGGCGAACATCGTGGCGACTGGTAGCGGAAGATCGACCCGTGCATCGCAACCGGGCGGCAGAAGCACGGCACGGCAAGTCCGACCGACGAGGCGGACAAGAAGAGTGGTCCACGGACGCAGGCGATGCGGGAGAAGCTGAAAGCGGGGGGCTTTACGAGTCCCTACCGTTTGCGGAAGCAGGTCGTTGAACCGGTCTTCGGCCATACCAAACAGGCGAGAGGATTCCGCCAGTTCCTGCACCGGGGTCTCTCGAAGGTCCAGGGAGACTGGTCGATGGTCTGCACCACCCACAATCTCCTGAAACTCTACGCGGTCCGGAACTGAAGCAAGACCGGGCATCCTCATCGGCTCGGCCACCAAGCCTCAGAATGCCTCCGATTCGGCCTCGGACTCATCCGAAGCCAAGCGGCGACCCGCGAGATCTGAAAGACCCTTCGATCTGAGATCAAAGCCGTTTCAAGCCGTTCACAGCTAGCAGCCCGTCGCCGAGAGGCTTCCGCACGCCTGAGGGCTTACGGCGACGGGCTGCTATTTGATGGAGGTCCGGAGGGAGAGCCCGCCCGGTCCGGGGACCGCTTCCGCGGTCAGCGTGACCGAATCCCGGCGCAGCTCCCGACCGCTCGACTCGTCACGGTAGATGGCGTGGCCCAACCCCCTCACGGCGATGAACAGGGGGCGGGCGCCGTCCACTTCGTTGTACGTCCGCACCGTGATCTCCTTCACCGCCACGAGGTCCGTACCGTCGCCGACCCGGAGTCTCGGAAAGTCCCGGTCCACCATGGGCACGGGGTTCAGGCTCCGGATGAGGATCCCCACCGCATTGATCTTCGCCGCGGACAGCTCAACGGTCTCCACGTACCCGGGGTCCGCCACGGGCACCATCGCCGCCTGGAACGGGATCCGCGAGGCGTCCACCTCTATCCGGTCGGCGATCAGGAACTGCGGGCGGTTCACGAAGCCGATCAGTTCCCGCAGCACCGCGTCCGGGACGTGAACCGTCTCCCCCGGTCCGGTCTCCTCCCTCGCCGGAGAGGCCGGCGGCGGCGTTGAGGCGCGCCAGGTGAGTGACTCCGCGCCCGGACGGTCGGACGCGCACCCCGCGGCGGAGAGGAAAACGAGGACGATCACCAATCTCATCGCGCGCATCGCTTCGGCCTCCGGGTGTCCATGCGGATCGACATGTGGCAATCCCGCCACACGAACCCCATCGGATGTTGCGGCGCCTCCACTTGAGCGCCTTCGGACCGGCAGCCGGTCACGGTGGAGGGCTGCACCGCGGAGATCGTCCTCGACCCCCACAGGCTGCCAGCGCTCACGGCAGGGCCACGAGTTCCCCGCCGCCGGCGAAACCGGCCAGCGTGCCGAGAATTCGCGAGTCGTGCTCGCCCACGCCGAAGCAGTGGAAGACGATCTGCCGGAACCGGTTCAACTGTTCAGCCTCGTCGAGCGCCGCGAAGCCGTCGGGGATTTCGCCGTAGTCGCAGTAACCGTCGGAGACGAAGAACACCGCTTCCGGCCCCTCCTCGAGGCTCTTCGTGTCCAGCGGATCGCGCGACACGAGGTCGAACACCTTCATCAGACCAGCATGGAGGTTCGCCTCGCCCGATGCGGACAGCGAGCGGATCCGGTCGGTGGCCTTCTCCCGGTTCTGCGGAGTGGCGGGGACGAGTTCCCCGAACGCCGCGTCCACTCCCTGCCCATAGGTCACCACGTCAAAACGCACGTCCGGGGAGAGGTGCGCAATTCCCCACGCCACCCACAGGCGCGCCAGCTCCACCTTGGTGGTCGCCTCGCGCCACCTCCTCAGTTCCGGGCCACCCCGCTCCTTCACGTCGGGCGGAGCCAGGGAATCCGGTGCGGCCTGGAGTTTGCGGTTCATCGAGTCGCTCAACGCGAGGACGAAGACCACCCGCTTCGCCCAGGTCGAAACGCCCGCCAGCTCTGCCGTCGGAGGGATCTCGCGTGCCGCGCCGAGCGGCAGCGGCTCGCCACCCTGCCCGGCGATACGCCAGTTCTCCCAGGCTTCCGGGAACACCCCGATCGGCTGGTTCGTGATCAGCCGGAGCGCCGCCGCCACGTCCCCGCGAAGCCGGCCGCGCTCCGCCGGGAGGCAGTCCACCAGGGGACCGCCCGCCTCGGACCGGCCCCGGCGGCGAATCGAGTCGATCGCCGCGGCGCGCACGGTCCACTGCGGCGCCCGCAGCGCATCGGCGAGCGCGAAGTCCGCGCGCTCCGACTTCGCGAGATCGAGGGCGAGAACGGCGCTCGTCCGCACGCGGGGATCCTCGTCGTAGCAGGCCGCGAGCAGCGCGTCCACGACCGCGGGGTGTTCGGATCGACCCATGGCCTCGACAAGCCTCGCCCGCTTGAGCCACGGCCCCTTCATGGCCTCCTCCGCGATGACCCTCGACGACTCGTCCGATTTCATCGCGGACAGCAGTCTCTGGGCGGAGCGGATCACGACGGCGCGGTCCTTCCTCGTCAGCACCGCGCGTGTCAGGAGCCGCACGGCTTCCGGCCGATCGAAGCCGTCGAGGGCGTAGACCCCGCGTGCCCGCTCCTCCGGCGTGCCCGCCCGCAGGAGACGGCCGAACTCGGCGCGCCCCTTGTCGAAGGAGGGTTCCGACAGGGCTGTCCCCGGAGCGACGAAGAGCAGGAGTACCGCAGCGAGCAGGAGGTTCTGTTTCACGCGTCCATTTTATAGGCGTCGTCGCCCACGTCGAATCCGGCGTCGGCCAGTTTTTCGGCGGTCAGCCCGCCCCGGCCCGACAGCCGCTTCGCGATCCACCGCGCGAGGAGGTCCGCTTCCAGGTTCACCTTCGAGCCCGGGCGCAGGCCCGAGAGCGTCGTGGCGGCGAACGTGTGGGGAACCAGGGCCACGGAGAATGAGGGTTCCGCCACGTCGAAGAGCGTCAGGCTCACTCCGTCCACGGTGATCGACCCCTTCTCCAGAAGGAACGGCGCCACCGACACGGGAGCGCGCACGCGCACGGTGACCTGCCCTCCCTCCTCCCGCACCGAGGAGACTTCCCCCATTCCGTCCACGTGACCGGCGACGAAGTGGCCGGACAAGCGGTCTCCGACCCGGAGCGCCCCCTCGAGGTTCACCGCCAGACCGTGCCGGAGGGCGCCGAGGGTCGTCTTCCCCAGGCTCTCGGGCACGACGTCGAACGACAGGCGGTCCCCCTCCACGCTCGTGACGGTCAGGCAGGCGCCGTTCACGGCGACGGAATCCCCGACCCGCACCTCCGGCGCGAGGCGCGGTGCCCGCACCACCAGCCGGGCGCGGCCGCTCGTCCTCTCGAGACTCTCGACCCGCCCTACCTCTTCCACGATGCCGGTGAACACGGAACCAGTAGACCACTGCCGCCGCGATTCTCGCCGGATCGGACGGATCACCGACCGTCCCCCGGGCCTCCGCTTGGCTAAAATCCTTGACCGGAGCCGTCTTGCGGCTATTCTTCGGGGTTTCGACGATGGAACTCCCCTTTGTCCACCGGGGGTCGGGCCCGGAGAGCCGCGGTGGCTTCCATGAAGATCGATGTCCTGACCCTCTTTCCCGGCATGTTCGAGGGAATTCTCTCCGAGTCCATCCTCCGGATCGCCGGCGAGAAGGGCCTCCTCGACGTACGGCTCTGGGACATCCGGGAGTTCACCACCGACCGCCATCGCTCGGCCGACGACAAGCCGTACGGGGGCGGACCGGGGATGGTGATGAAGGTGGAGCCCGTCGTCGCCTGCGCGGAACACGTGCTCCGGGAGCGCGGGGCGGACGCCCATATCGTCCTCCTCACGCCCCAGGGTCGGCGGTTCCGCCAGGCCGTGGCGCTGGAACTCGCGGCGAAGGAGCACCTGCTCCTCCTCTGCGGGCATTACGAGGGCTTTGACGAGCGGGTCAGGATCCTGCTCGCTCCTGACGAGATCTCGGTCGGTGATTACGTGCTGTCGGGGGGCGAACTCCCCGCGATGCTGATCATGGACGCCGTGGCGCGACTCATACCCGGTGTCCTCGGGTCGCCGGAGTCCCTCCACGAGGAGTCATTCTCCGAGGGCGGCAATCTGGAGTATCCGCACTACACGAGGCCGGTCGAGTACCGTGGTCTTCCCGTGCCGGACATCCTGCTCTCCGGCCATCACGAGAACATCAGAGTCTGGCGCGAGCGAGAGGCCAGAGCGCGCACGCTTGCGCGGCGCGAGAAGGAGGCGGTCGATGAGGAAGCTTGACGACATCGAGCGGACACAGATGAAGAGCGAGATCCCGGATTTCCGCGTCGGCGACACGGTGGACGTCAGTGTCTCCATCGTCGAGACGGTGGAGGTCAAGAAGGGCAAGACCGAGGAGAAGGAGCGGATCCAGATCTTCAACGGCACGGTGATCGCCCGCCGGGGCTCGGGCAGCCGGGAGACGTTCACCGTCCGGCGCATCGTCGCCGGCGAGGGCGTCGAGCGCGTCTTCCCCCTCCACTCCCCGAAGGTCAAGGGCATCAAGGTCCGCCGGATGGGCCGCGTCCGCCGCGCAAAGCTCTACTACCTGCGCGATCGCAGCGGCAAGGCCACCCGCGTCACCGAGAAGATCTGGGACAAGACCCGGGCCGGCGCCACCGAACCCCCCGCCCCCGAGACGCAGGGGTAACGTGCCGGGCGCCCGGGGCGACGCGGGCGAGAAGGCGGCGGCGCGGGAGCTCCGCCGGCTGGGCATGGTCCTTCTGGAGCGCAACGTCCGCCTGGCCGGCGCGGAGATCGACCTCGTCGCGCTGGACGGCGAGACAGTCGTCTTCGTGGAAGTGAAGGCAAGGTCCGGGCTTGCCTTCGGCGCCCCCGCCGAGGCCGTGGACCGCCGGAAGCGGACGCGGGTGTCCCGTGCCGCCAGGGCTTTCCTTAAGGGATCGGGACTCGCCGGGCGACGGGTGCGCTTCGACGTGGCCTCCGTGACTCTGGATGCTGCCGGCCGACCGACGCAGGTCCGCTGGATCCGCGCCGCATTCGCGGAAGAGGAGTGAAGATGATCGACCTCCGGGCTTACCTGTCTCCCCGCCGCGTCGTGGACCTCGCTTCCCGCGGCAAGGACGGCGCCATCATGGAACTCGTCGCCGTGGCCGCGGAGAGCCCCGCGGTGGAGGACGCCGAGAAACTCCAGGACGCCGTCTTCGAGCGCGAAGGGATCATGTCCACGGGGATCGGCCTCGGGATCGCGATCCCCCACGCGAAGATCCCCTCGATCCGGGACTTCGTCGTCGTCATCGGGCGGGCACCGGGCGGCCTCGACTTCAACGCTCTGGACCAGAAGCCCGTCACGATCGTCGTCCTCATCGCCGGACCGAGCCAGGAGCAGCAGCGGTACCTGGAGATCCTCGCCGCGGTCACGCTCCGCCTCAAGAGCGAGGAGGTCCGACGGGCCGTGCTCGCCGCCCCGACCCCCGCGGCGGTGGTGGACGTTCTCGCGCGGTCCTGATCGCGATTCTCGATACGGTCTCGCTCGCGCCGGGGCCGGCAACGAGGCCGCGCGGGATTTCCGCTCACGCTCTGAACGGTTGCGACCCGCGCCACCCGACCCCTATCGGCCGAGGAGCACTTCGAGTTCGGCGTCGGTCAGGCGACCCAGTTGCTGGACCACGTTGTAGCGGGGATCCACGGAGGGATAGCGCTCGGGGTGCTCGAGGATCTCCCCGATCAACTCCGTCACGATCCGCCGGTAGGCCGCCCGGTGAGCCGTCCCACCCGGTCCGGTCGCCTCGGCCAGGGTCTGCAGCAGACCGAGGCGTGCGTCCGGACCGCGCGCGAGCGCATGCGTTTCGGCGCGCTCCTCGAGTCCTTCCTCGATCGCCCGCGCCGAGAAGCCGCGCCAGGCGAGTTCCAGGAGCACGGCGGGCAGCTTCCTCAACACGGGATGGAACCTCTCGATGTCCACGAGATGCCCCTCCTCGTGCGTGAGCACGTGGGCGAGAGCCGCGTCGAGGTCGCCCTGCCGGCAGCCGCGGGCCAGGTCCCGGAGCGCCGGCCCGGGGTACCAGAGCGACGCGCGGTACGCCGGTGAAGCGGGCCAGAATCCCCCGCCGGTCGCCCCGCCCCTGCGGCGGCCGACCTCCACCGCCCAGAGCATCGCCCCCTCCGTATCGACGGTCACGAACCCCGGAAGGGTGAACCCGCCGATCCGCCGCCCCTCTCGCTCCGCGAACGCCCCGAGGCCCGCGTCCTCGCCGACCACGAGATCGTGGACCGCATCCCCGGACCTCCGCCCCCGGAAGACCGCCATGATCCGCAGGAGCTTCGCCTCCGGCGGACCGCCGGCCCGCTGACCCAGGACGAGGAGCATCCCCCTCGAGAGCCACTCCTCGGACCGATCCGACCGGAGGAGCCGGCCAGCCAGCGGTACGGAGAGATCCGTGAGATCCGCGAGCATGTCCCGTCCGAGGAGCCGCCTCGAGTCGCCCCGGACCGCCTCCAGCAGCTCCGACAGGTCCTCCCGCCCCTCCTCGCGGCTTTCCCGGCGATAGCCCCGCTCCACGCGCTCCCGGACCGCCGAGAGGAACCGGAGCCACGCGGCGGTTTCCCCGGCGAGCAGCGCGAGTTCCCTGTTTCCGGGATCCCGGGCCAGAGCCGATGCCGCGACCGGCGCGGCCAGATCCGCGTACCCGGCCCCGGAGAGCGCGCGCCCCAGGCGGCCCAGGACGGCTCCGCGGTCCGGTTCCGCCGCCGCCTCCAGAAGCGCGAGCCCGAGTTCCTCGACCGCCTCTCGGCGAAGGTTGCCGTCCGTCAGGACCATGGTCGGCAGACTCGCGCGCCACGTCCGCTCCGCGCGCGCAAAGTCCCCGGCCAGCACCGCCGCGGCGAAGAACTCGGGACCGAGCAGCACCTCCGAAGCCCCCGCCGAAAGGGCCGCGTCCAGCTCCGAAAGAGCGCCTCCCGGCACCCCGAGGCCCCTCTCGACCGTCGCGGAGAGGACGCGTCCCGCCGCCGATGTCCCGGCCAGCGCAGAGGCCTCCCGCAGCGTCTCCTCCCGCACTCCCCCTCCCCGCACGACTCGAACGAGGGACGCGGCGAGCGGCACCGCCCCGGGACTCGCCCGCAGAGCCGCGAGCAGCGCCGCGGCGGCGCGCTGGCCGTCACCCCGGCCGCCGAAGAACCGCGCCGCACCGAGCGCCACCGCGGGCCAGTCCGGAGCATCCTCGAGAACCGCGGCCCAGGCGTCCTCACCCTCGCGCGGGTTCGCCGCCGCTCGCGCCGAGGCCAGGAGTCCCAGACCGTCGGGATCCCCCGGCCGGATCGCGAGCGCCCGCTCCGCATGCTCCACGGCGGCCCCCGGACGCCCCAGCGAGAGCTCCGCGACCCCGAGTCCGAAGGCCCCGTGGAAGAAGGAGGGGTCCTCCTCGAGACACTCCCGGAACCGCCGGGCCTGCTCCGCGCGGTCCGGGATCACCCGGGCCAGAAGGTACGATGCCGCGGGATCCCGACTTGCCGCGGCCAGTGCGCTCCGTGCTTCCTCGAAGAGCCTCCAGTCCTCCCCGTCCCGCGCGCGAAGGACCTGCCGCAGCCGGCGGCCGTCCACGGAGTCCGGATACCGCCGGAGAAGCGCATCGACCCGCTCGCCGGCATCGGGCCGCTCGAGTTCCACCGCCAGCGCGGCCCGGCGCACGAGGAGGGCTTCGTCACCGGCGAGAGGCCGCGGCTGTGCCGCCGGCAGAGCCGCGCAGCCTGCCGCGAGGAGGGAGATCAGGAACGCGAACCGCATGGCCCGGGATCAGTAACGGCGAAGGACGCCGCGCACCACGCCGCGGACTTCGAGGGACTCCGTGAAGATGGGCGCCATCTCGGGGTTCGCGGGCTGGAGCCGGAACCGGCCGGTCTCCCGGTAAAGACGCTTCAGGGTGGCCTCGCCGCTCGGCAGGATGGCCACCACCGTCTCCCCGTCCTCGGCCGCCGCGAGTTGCTCCACCAGCACGAGGTCCCCGTCCCGGATGTGGTCGCCGATCATGGAGTCGCCCTTGACTCGCAGCAGGTAGTACCCCTCGTTGCGGGGAAAGAACTCCTGCGGGTCGAACTCCTCCGCTTCCTCCACCGGCTCGATGGGCCTCCCCGCGGCAATCCGGCCCCGGATGGGCAGCATCCGGCGACCGGGGCGATACTCCGGGTCGAGGACCTCGATGGATCTCGACAGGAGCGGCGTGGTCCGGAGTGCTCCCTTCTTCTCCAGCGCGCGCACGTGCTGGAAGGCCGTGACGCGCGTGATGTTCAGTTCCTGGCCGATCTCCTCCAGCGTCGGGGAGATCCGGTGCGCCAACTGATAGCGGGCGACGAACTCGAGAACCGCCTGCTGCCGTTTCGTGTATCCGGCCATCCGCATTCCTCCTTGGACGAGACGTTTTCTATCCTAACACCGTTCGAACGTCAAGAGTCGTTTTCGAAGCCCCGCCGGCCCCGCGGGCCTGATAGAATTCCGCTTCCGCCCCACGGAGGAACCCATGGACTCGAGAACCGTCTTCGGCCGGCTCGGACTTTCGAAGCGCTGCCCCGGAGTCTACGCCGGCGAGTGGATCGACCGGCCCGACGCGGACACGATGCCGGTCGTCTCCCCGATCGACGGGAATGTCCTCGCGGACGTCACGCTGGCCTCGGAGGCCGATTACGAGGCCGTCGCCCGAACGGCACACGAGACGTTCACGAACTGGCGCATGGTCCCCGCACCCGTCCGCGGGCGGCTCGTCCGCGACCTTGCCGACGCGTTCCGCGCGGTGAAGGCCGAGCTCGGCGCCCTCGTCACGATGGAGATGGGGAAGATCCGCGCCGAAGGCGAGGGCGAGGTGCAGGAAGTCATCGACATGGCCGACTTCGCCGTGGGCCTCTCGCGCCAGCTCTACGGCCTCTCCATGCACTCGGAACGTCCGAGCCACCGCATGTACGAGCAATGGCACCCGCTCGGCGTCGTGGGCATCGTCACGGCGTTCAATTTCCCGGCCGCGGTCTGGGGCTGGAATGCCCTGCTCGCCGCGGTCTGCGGGGACAGCATGATCTGGAAGCCGGCCAGCAAGACCCCCCTCACCGCGATCGCCTGCACGCGGATCGCCGCGAAGGTCTGCGCGGCCCACGGCCACCCGGCGCTGATGAACCTCCTGATCGGTCCGGGACGAACGGTGGGCGAGCGTCTCATCAACGACCGCCGCGTCCCTCTCGTCTCCTTCACCGGTTCCACCCCTCAGGGGCGGCGGATCGCCTCTTCGGTGGCCGCGCGGCTCGGCCGCACGATCCTCGAACTCGGCGGGAACAACGCCATCATCGTGATGGACGACGCGGACCTCGACCTGGCGGTGCGCGCGATCCTCTTCGGGGCCGTCGGCACGGCCGGCCAGCGGTGCACTTCCACGCGTCGCATCATCATGCACCGCCGGATCGCGAAGGTCCTCGTCCGGCGGCTCCTCGACGCCTACGCCCAGATCCGTATCGGAGACCCTCTCGATCCGAAAACCGTCATGGGACCCATGGTGGACCGCGAGGCGGTCGGCGAGTACGTGACCGCGATCCGCACGATCCGCGAACAGGGCGGCGAAATCCTGTGCGGCGGGCGTGTCCTCGGCGGTCGGACCCGCGCCTCCGGCTGCTTTGTCGCCCCCACCCTCGTCCGGGCGAAGAAGAACCTCCCCATCATGCGCGAGGAGACCTTCGCCCCGATCCTCTACCTCGTGGAGGCGGGCTCCCTCGACGAGGCGATCCGGATCCAGAACTCCGTGGACCAGGGCCTGTCGAGCGCGATCTTCACCCGCGGAGTCGAAGCCGCCGAGACCTTCCTCTCCCCCCGCGGCTCGGACTGCGGCATCGCCAACGTGAACATCGGCACGAGCGGCGCGGAAATCGGCGGCGCCTTCGGGGGCGAGAAGGACACCGGTGGCGGGCGGGAGGCCGGCTCGGACGCGTGGAAGGTCTACATGCGGCGGCAGACCACCACGATCAACCATGGCCGCGACCTTCCCCTCGCCCAGGGCATCCGGTTCGGCTCATGAAGCTCCGGGGGCTCCCCCGTGCGCTGCGGCTCCTCCGGCCAATGGAGTTCCGTGCGGTGTTCGACCATGGTCGTTCGCGATCCGATGCGCACTTCATCGTCTACGCCCGGCCCCATGACCGGGGCCCCGACCCCCGCCTCGGCCTCGTGGTCGGCCGGCGCTTCGGTGACGCGGTCCTCCGCAACGCCCTGAAGCGCCGGATCCGCGAGACGTTCCGGTGCCACCGCTCCCGACTGCCCGTCGGCCACGACCTCGTCCTGCTCCCCGCCGGCCGGGGGACCGTGCCCGAGACTGGCGAGGCCGCGGAGAGCCTCGTCCGTCTGGCCGCCGCGGCGGCCGCGGAGTACGTCCGCCGGGGGCCGCGATGACCCTCCGCCGGGCGATCTCCCGCGTCGCGATCGCCCCCGTCCTCCTCCTCATCCGGATCTACCAGGTCGCCCTGAGCCCGCTGCTCCCGCCGGCCTGCCGTTTCACCCCCAGCTGCTCCCGGTACTTCGCGGAAGCCCTCGCGAAGTGGGGGCTCGTCCGGGGGACGCTGCTCGGCCTGCGCCGACTCCTCCGCTGCCACCCCTTCCGGCCGGGCGGCTACGACCCGGTGCCCGACCCGCCCGCGGATCCCGGAACGGCGAAGGACGAGGAGGACGGGCGGCCGGCGCCGGCGCGCGAACGGCCCGGGCAAGGCTGATGGTCTGAGAGCGTGAGCCCCTGGCAGCCCGTCGGGGCCAAGGACGATCTCTGCGCTGCGACCCTTTACCCCGAGAGGTTGCTAGCGGTCGTAGACGGTGACCTCCACCGCCACCCCCTCGAAAGCGATCGCCCGCAGGACCTCCGAGGGCAGGAGGAGGCTCTTCCGGCCCCCCTCCGCGCGATCCGAAGGCCACACCGCCACGTCGAACCGCGCCCAGCGCCCCTCTCCGGCCAGGAAGGGCCGTAGCAGGTCCGCGTGATCATCGGCGAACTCCGCCATGGCGTCCACGTGGGCCCACCAGTCCCCGTCCGCGACGAGGACGGTCGCGAACCCGAGCCCGGAATCCCGCTCGTTTCGCCCGACCCGATCGGTCCCGAGACGGCCGGCAAGATCCTCGTGCAGACGGTCCACCGCCGGATCGTCCGGAGTGTCGCTGCCGAACCGGATCACCGTGTCCAACCGGCTCTCACTCGCCTTCCGACGACTTCCGGTCGGTCAGGCCCGGGACGTTCAGCCGATAGCGCTCCACGATCTTCTCGAAGGCGAACTGGGCCCGGAGGCCCCGCCGCTGCTGTGTCAGGAAGAGGTCGCCGCGGATCTCCGATTCCGCCGTCACGGGCATCTCCTCCGGCTCGGGAGTCCGGTGGGCGCGCACGTAGACCAGGAAGGCCATCCGCGATTCCTTGTCCGTGAGGATGGTGTCCAGGAACCGTTCGGGCGCTGTCCGGTCGATCAGCGACAGGACCGACCCTTCCCCGGGCTGCCGTCCGGACACCAGGAACCTCCGTTCGGCCCGGTCCCGGTTCCGCGCGATCTGTTCCGCCGAGAGGGCCTGCCCCTCGGGCGCCTTGAAGTCCGCGGGGACGGTCATGGAGGACGAAAGCCCCCGCGCCGTCCGCACCGTCAGCCCCTTCTCCCGCGCCGCGGCCTCGAGCGTCTGATTCCCGCCGAGCACGAGCTGGCGCACCTCATCGAGCTTCTCCACGGCGAGCTCCTCGCCCCGGGCCTGCCGGCGCATCAGCCGGACGACGTCCCCCACCGTGACCTCGGCCCCGTCCGCGATCACCGCGTCGGGGAACGCCTTCCGAAGCAGTGCCGGCGCGGACAGATCCTTCAGTTCTTCCGGCCGGAAGGTGCCGAGAGTCCCCGCCGTGAGATCCCGGAGCCGCGCCGTATCCATCGGTTCCGGCAGTTCCGGATAGCGCTCCTTCACCACGTCCGTCACACAGTAGATCGAGACCGCACGCGTGTCGCCCGACCCGGAGACACAGGGCTCCTCCGCGTAGACGACGCCCTGGCCCGCCGTCACGCTGTTGAGCGCTTCCCGCAGCGCCTGGCTCCCGATCGTCGGGAGTTCCGCCACCTGGTACTGGTCCAGCGGCTCCGCCGAGCGGAAGAAGGACAGCCCGAGGTCCCTGGCCACCGCGTCGAGGCCGCGGCGGTCGATCCGCTCGTCGGCCAGGAGACGGCTCATGAGGCGCTTCGAAAAGAGATCCCGCTCCACCTGCGTCTTGAAGAACCGCTGGTAGCGCTCCATGGGCTTCAGGTCCCGTGGATCCTCGAACGGTTCGTCCTCCACCGCGGGCTTCAGCGATTCACCGGGTTCCGCGGCCCCCTCGTCCTTCGGCGCGTCGGCCGGGAGGCCGTCCTTCGGCGCGTCCACCACCGGCGGCGGCTCCTTCGGGGCGTCAGCCGGCGGATCGTCCTTCGGAGCGTCGACGGGTGCATCTTCCTTCGGAGCATCGACGGGCGGCTCCTCCCGGGGAGCATCCACCGGCGGATCGTCCTTCGGAGGAGCGACCGGCTTCTCCTCCCCCGGAGGAGTCCCGGTTCCACCTTCCATGGGCACCGTCGGCTCCCCGTCGCCCCCCTCCGGCTTCACGGCCGCTTCGCGCTGCCGCTTGCGCTCTTCCCACTCCTTGCGCAGCCGCTCCCGGACCGGCTGGATCGGATAGTCGGCCTGGTTCGCGTAGAAGTACTGCTCGGCGTCGACGGACGTGATTTCCGGCACGTTCCTCGCCGCGGCCTTCTCCCGCAGCGCGGCGAACTCGGCGTCGCTCAGCGCGCCGGGGACCACGTAGGCCGCCTCGAACGACCTCCGGGTCGGGATCTGGAACCGCCCGCGCACCGCCTCCTGGGCGTAGTACTTGCGGACCTCGTCCTCGGTGAACGAGTTCTGGTCGATCCCCCCGACGATCTCGGCCACGTTCATGACCACGTAGTCGACGTCGTGCCGCTTGTTCCTGGCCTTCCAGGTCTCGAAGACCCGCTCCGAGGACGGGTTCGTCAATCCGTCGTACAGCGACATCAGGTACTTCACCCGAAGGTACTTCGCGAGGATGCGCTCGAAGTCCCTCGCCGTCGGGAAGACCTGCGCGAACCGGGAGATGAACCGCAGATAGATGTCGCGGTCGTAGACTCCATCCTTCGTCGTGAAATTGCGCTTGATCCAGTCCGCGACGACGGCCTCGGACGCGGGAACCCCGGCATGCTCCGCCACCTTGTCGAGGACGATGAACGTCCAGAGATCCTCGCCCTCGGCCTGGTAATCGCGGAACTCCGGGTCGCCCCGGCCGAACATCTCCAGGGCGAATTTCCACGGCGGCGCCTCGGGCAGGACGTAGTTCTGCAGCGCGAGGTAGGCGTGGTACTCCCACAGCTCGGTGCCGTCGACCTCGTACTCCCGGCCGCCCACGAGGAACGTCCCCGCATTGCCGGAGCGATTCTTCTGGCCGCAGGACATGTCCGGACTGATGCCGAGAGTCGCGAGCATCAGGATGACGAGCACCACCATGATCGGCATGCCGATCCTGCGGAGCCTGTTCATACCGCGGTGCGCCATGGGTGTCTCCTGAGTGAAGCCCACGATGTTAGGGCGCCGAACCCCCGCGCGCCACTTTTGCCCCGATGTCCGGCCCGGGGCTACTCCGGCCGGTTGAGGCTCTCCGCCTTCGGGAGGTCCTTGAGGCTCCGGAGGCCGAACACCTCCAGGAAGCGACGCGTCGTCCCGTACAGCATGGGTGCCCCCGGTTCCTCGGCGCGCCCCACCACCTTCACGAGCCCCCGGTCGAGGAGCGTCCGGAGGGCCCCGCCGGCATCCACGCCCCGGACCTTCTCCACGTCCGCGCGGAGGATCGGCTGCCGGTAGGCGATGATGGCCAGCGTCTCCATCGCCGCCGGGGACAGGCGCGCCTCGGTTTCGCGCCGCCGGAGATTCGCGATCCAGGGCGCGTACTCGGGCCGGGTGAGGATGCGGAAGCCACCTCCCACCTCCTCCACCTGGAAGGCCCGGCCGGTCCGCTCGTATTCGATCCGCAACCCCTCGATGATTGCCCGCAGTTCGCTCCCGTCGTCGATGCTGGTCAACGATCGGAGCCGGTCGACCGACAGCGGCTCGGCGGCGGCGAGCAGCAGCGCCTCCACCACCCCCGCCGCGCTCGGCCCCGGAGTCACGGCGTCATCCCCGGAAGCCCGCCCGTCCGCCGGTTCACCCGTTCCGCCCGCGGTCTCCGGATTCTCCCCGGGATCCCCCCGGTCGCCGTTCCCCGGACCGGCCGGCAGGTCGGTTGCCGTCACTCGATCACCTCGCGGATGCGCGACAGGGCCTTCCGCGCCGCCTCCACCGCCGCGTTGGTGGAGATCGTCACGCCGGTGATCTTCACGGCCGCCACGTCGGCCGGGGACAGCTCATCGATCCCGCGCCCCCGGAGTCGCTTCAGGAAGAACCAGTCGGTCTCCTCGCGCACTTCCCGGCCGAGGACACGGCCGAGGTTCGACCACAGGGTGAGGTTCGTCTCCCTCTCGGCGATCCGCGTCCCGAGACCGGGCGTCTCGGTCTGCCGGATCACTCGGGCGTCGAGGATCGAGAGCTTCCCCTCGGCGAGCCGGGCTCCCACGGCCAGCACCACGAGCCCCGAGTAGCCCCGGTGCGCCCCCTGGGTCGCGTACCGCTTCTCGCCGGCGAGTTCCGCGACGAACACCTGCTCCTCCACCGCGGCTTCCTCGTTCACGACGCGCGGCTCCGGCCCCCCGGCCGGCAGCCCCAGGACTTCCCGGATCGCCTCCCGGAACACCGCACTCTGGCCCTCGGCGATCCGGTCCTTCGCCTTGAGGTACGCTCCGGCCACCCCGAGGATGCAGACCGCGCAGACGATCGAAAGCTTGCCGCCGTACTCCACGTAACGGGCCTTCATGCAGCCACCTCCCCGTAGGTCCTCGGCCGGCTGAACCGGTCGATGAGCGGCACGGCGGTGTTCATGATGATGATGGAGTAGCACACCCCCTCGGGATACCCCCCGACAAGGCGGATCAGGGCGGTCAGCACCCCGCAGCCGACCGCGAAGATCACGAGCCCCTTGTTCGTCACCGGGCTCGTCACCATGTCGGTGGCCATGAAGAACGCGCCCAGCAGCAGACCGCCCCCCAGCAGATGTCGGAGCGGATCCCCGGAGAGCCACGGCGTGTACCCCACCGCGCCGCCGGCCAGGCGGACCTTCTCCGGCAGGACGAAGGTCAACACCAGTGTCGTCACGATGAACACCAGCGGAACCCGCCAGTTGATGTAGCCCTTGAACCAGAGGAAGAGGCCCCCGAGGATCAGCAGGATGCCCATCGTCTCGCCGAGGCAGCCGTTCCGGAGACCGAAGAGGAGCCGGAAGTAGACCTGGCCCGCGGGCGCGTCCGCCGGCAACCCGGTCGCCCGGCGCAGGTTCCCGTCCACCGCCGCCCGCCACTCGGCCACGGAGGCGACTTCCGGATCGGTCAGCGGTGAGGGCGCGGTGATCGCCACCGACTCGGATTTCAGGTCGAACAGCACCGGAGTCGCCTCGGCGCCCGGGCGGGGCCAGGCCGCGCCGAGGATCGTCGCCACGGGCCAGGCCGCGAGGACGAACGCCCGGGCCACCAGCGCCGGGTTCCAGATGTTGTTGCCGAGTCCCCCGAACGCGTGCTTGCCGATCGCGATGGCAAAGGCCGACCCGATCACCGATACGTACCACGGCTGGCTCGCCGGCATCACGAAGGCGAAGAGGAGGCCGGTGAGGAACGCGCTGCCGTCGAGGCAGCACGAGGGCACTTTGCGGAACCGCTCGATGGCCCATTCCGTCAGCAGTGCCGTGCCGATGCACAACGCGAGAGTCAGCAGCGCGCGCCACCCGAACCAGTACACGGCGAAGAGGCCGGCCGGGGCGAGGACGGCATTCACCGTCCACATGATGCGCGGCACGGACTCTGGCGTTCGGATGTGCGGAGAGGAGGTCACCCGGAGCTTCAGGGGCGCCGCCGCGGGAGGAGTGGTTTCGGTCATGGATCTCTCCCTACCCGGCCTTCGCCGCCGAACGCGCCTTGCGGAGCGCGGCCTTGGCGTGCCGGATCTGCTGGACGATCGGGCGCCGCGCCGGGCAGATGTAGGAGCAGCAGCCGCACTCGATGCAGTCGTCGATGTGCCAGGCCTCCGCCAGGTCGTACCGCTTCGCCTCGTCCGCCAGCGAGAGGTCCAGCGGTGTCAACCGCGCCGGACAGACCTTGACGCACGAGCCGCAGCGGATGCAGTCGCGCGGTTCGGCATCGATCACCGAGGAGAGCACGAGGATCCCCGACGTGCCCTTCGTCACGGGCACCTCCGGCGTGTAGACCGCCGCTCCCATCATCGGCCCCCCCAGGAGGATCGCCTGGGGGTCGGTGCGGAAGCCCGTCGTCTCCAGCAGCGACCGGACGGGCGTGCCGATTCGCACCCGGAAGTTCCCGGGTTCGGCCACCGCGTCCCCGACCACCGTCACGAGTCTCTCGATGAGCGGGACGTTCCGCGAGATGGCCATGTAGATGGCGTGGCACGTCCCCACGTTCTGCACGATCACCCCGACGTCCATCGGCAACCCCCGCCGCCGCGGCGTGGGCACCTCGCGGCCGAGAAGCGCCTGGATGAGCTGGCGCTCGCCGCCCTGGGGGTACTTCGTCCTCGCCACCATCACGCGCGCGTCGGGGATCCGCAGGTCGGCGATCGTCTTCCGCAGCAGCTCGGCCACGTCGGCCTTGTTATCCTCCGTCGCGAGGATCAGGCTCTTCGCTCCGACGATCCGCCGCACGAGATCGCCGCCCCTCACCACCGTCTCCGAACTCTCCACCATCAGCCGGTAGTCGCACGTCAGGAGCGGCTCGCACTCGGCGCCGTTCACGATCACCGTGTCGATGGGCTTGTCCTTCGGCGGCGAGAGTTTCACGTGGGCGGGGAAAGTGGCGCCCCCCAGTCCCACGATGCCCGCCGCCCGCACCCGCTCGATCATCTGCTCGCGGCTGAGACCGCCCGGATCCGTCTCCTCGTCCACGCCCGGGAAGGGATCGTCCTTCCCGTCGTTCTCGATCAGGACGCTCTGGACCTTCCCCCCCGACGCATGTGGAGCGGCCACGACGTCCCTCACCACCCCCGAGACGGGCGAGTGAACGGGCGACGAGACGAAGCCCTTCGCCTCTCCCACGGGCTGCCCGCGCTTCACCGCGTCCTTCTTCTTCACGATCGCCTCGCACGGCGCCCCCAGATGCTGGGAGAGGGGCACGATGACGAGCGGCGGCACCGTCGCGGCCTTCACCGCACGGTCCTTGGTCAACTCCTTCCCATCATGGACGTGCATCCCACCCGGGAAAGTCGGCAGCATCAGGATCCTCCGCTGGCTATGGCGCCGAGAGCCCGTAGGCTTCCCGCGCCCGCCTCGCCCACAGCATGTACTCGAGGCTCGACACCGGCCGGGCGGCGAGATCCGCCTCGATCCCGGCTCGAAGTTCCCCATAACCGCCCGCCCTCGCGGGAAGCTTGCGGACCATCTTGAAAACGTGCCAGAGACGGCGCCCCTCGGAGACGACGGCCACCGGTTCCCCCACTTCGCCTTCCCCGAGCGCGAAGACCCTCTCCGCGAGTTCCGGCGGCGAGATCTCGCTCCGGGGGACCGGAGGCAAGGCCGTGGACGCACGGATCCCTCCGGCCTCCGCCAGCGCCGAGAGGTCGGCGCCGCTCCGCGCCGCCTCCGCCGCCCGCCGCGCCTCCGCCTCGTCGGCGAAGACCGCCTCGCGGATTTCGGCGCGCTCCTCCCGCAGGGCCGTGAACCGGATCACCCGATCGCGCAGGAGCTGCACCCTCACGAGGCGCGCGAGGTCCCGCCGGTGTTCTTCCGGCGTCAGCCCGTAGCGGTCCCTCAGATAGTTCCCGGCGCTCGTTTCCGCCCCGAACTGCACGCGCACCTTCTGCTCGAAGGCCCTCGCCTCTTCCTCGATCCGCTGCCGGGCGAGTTCCTCGGGGACCTCGATCCCGTGCGCCTTCGCCTCCGCCGAGAGGATGGTCTCGTCGACGAGCTGGGTCACCGCCTCGTTCGCCTGATCCCGGAAGTACCGTAGCACGAAGTCCCCGATGTCGCTTCGCCGGATCTCCGCTCCGCCCACCCGTGCCACCACCGCGTCACCGGCGCCTTCCCGCGCGGCCGCGAGGGGGGACGCGCCCTCCCGGCCCCGCACGAACTCCGGGGCGGCCGGCCCGGACTCCCGCGCGCCGGGCGACCCGCTCCGGCAGGAGACGAGGCACAGGAGGACGGAGATGGCGGCGATTCTCTTCAAAGGTGGGCAATCCGGCCGATGGCAAAGCGGGATTCTATTCCCGCCCCCCACCCCCGCCGAGCGAAAGCGGACCGCAGGTCGCTTGACCGCCTGGCAGCCCGTCGGGGTAAAGGGTCGCATTGCTGAGAACGTCCCCGGCCCCGACGGGCTGCTAGCGCCCGCTCAGGAACTTCTGCCAGCCCTTGTAGGCGTCGTACCGCTCGCGGGCGTTGGCCGCCTCGGGGTTGTAGCCGATGGCCTGCGCCCGACCCGGCCAGAACACCACCAGGACCCCGTGCGCCCAGATCCGGACCTGCCGGTCCTTGTCGTTCAGGAGCTTCAGGATCGACTGGGCGATTTCACGCTTCAGCTTGTCCATCCGAGTGTCGGACGGCGCGACATTCTGGAACCGCTGTCGGATCGCATCCGCCGCGGCCTGCCGGTAGGCGATCTGCTCGCTATCCCCTTTCAGGACGTCGACGATGCCCTTCCAGGCGAAGATCGAGGCGGTTCCATTGGAGTAGGAGTCGATCAGTTCCTTCTTGGGGTCCTTCTGCGCCTCCGCGGCCGCGCGCCGGGCCTCCTCGATCTTCACGCCGGCCTGGTCCTGGATGGCCTTCACGGTAGGAAGCTCATCGAACGTCGGCGCTCTCGCGGAGGCCGCCGCCGCGCAAAGTCCCGACAGGAGGATACCTGCGATCACTCTCCGCATCTTCGCCACCGATCCCGCCGCCGTCCGCCGGTCACCGGCAGATGACGATCCGCTCCTCGCCCGCCACGTTGCACACCCCGCACGCCGTCCGGACCTCCGGCCCATCCGCACCGGCCTGCGAGACGCTTACACCCTTTCCGCCGCAAGTCTTGCACACCTGACTCTCGGCCCGCAGGAACTCGAGGACCCCCTGGCCGAACTCGGCGAAGTAGGCCTTCAGGAAGTCCTTGCGGGCCTTGCCGGAGGCCGTGCTCCACCACTCCTCGATCG
>JALOQY010000031.1 GCA_025459285.1 Planctomycetota bacterium
GATCTCGCGTTCCTTGCGCTCTTCGTCTGGGCGTACACGGCGCTGGGGAGAACGGAGGGAGAGCGGCCGGCGCGGGTCTGAACGCCGGGGTGGGCGCAGGGCCCGGAGCGCGGCTCTCCGTAGCATGTTCCACGCGGATCTCCATGTTCATTCGCGTTTCTCGCGCGCGACCAGCCAGGCATGCAACCTGGTCGATCTCTCGGTCTGGGCCCGGCGCAAAGGGCTGCGTGTGCTCGGCACGGGGGACTTCACGCATCCGGGCTGGATGGGCGAGATCCGGGAGAGTCTCGTGCCGGCGGAGACAGGGCTCTTCCGCCTCCGCCCCGAGCTCGAACGCGAGGTTGAACAGCGGCTCCGGAGCGAACTCGGATCGGGGGGCATGGCTTCCGTGTTCCTCGCCGAGGTGGTGCAACCGCACGCCGGTCTGGCGGTGGGCGACACCGTCGCCGTGAAGATCCTCCACTCCCACCTCACCACGGAGGAGGGTTTCAAGGACCGCTTCCGCCGCGAAGCCGAGACCGGCACGCGGATCCGACATGGAAACGTCGTCCGGACCCTGGACTTCGGCGAAACGGAGAACGGACGGCTCTACCTCGTCCTCGAACGCGTCGAGGGGACGACCCTCCGCGACCTGCTGAACGAGACCCTTCGCATCCCCGAGGACCTCTGCCGCCACTTCGGCGCGGAGATCGCCCGGGCCCTCGCGGCCGTCCATGCCGAGGGGGTGATCCACCGCGACATCAAGCCGGAGAACGTTCTCGTCACGAAGGAGCAGGCGGTCAAAGTCACCGACCTCGGGGTGGCCTGCCTCGCCGACGCCCAGCAGCGCCTCTCCGCCACCGGGCAGTTCGTGGGCTCGATCTTCTACGCCGCCCCCGAGCAGATCCAGGGCGGCGGGAAGGACATCGATGCGCGACTCGACCTCTACCAGTTCGGAGTCCTCCTCTACGAACTGTGCTCCGGAGTCCATCCGTTCTCCGCGGGCGATCCCCAGGAGGCGATCCAGCGTCTCCTCACCGAGGAGCCGAAGCCGCTCTCCGCCCGCAATCCGCAGGTGTCGCCGTTCTTCGACGAACTGGTCAAGAAGCTCATGGCGCGGCGGCGGGAGGAGCGATTCGCCTCGGCGGGGGACGTGGCCGAGGCCCTCGAACAGGGCGAGTCGTCCTCGTGGTGGGAGGCCCACCGCCGGAGCCTCGCCACGCGCGAGGGCCGGCCGCTCTGGCGGATCCGTGTACCGCGGGACACCGCCTTCGTGGGCCGGGAGGAGGAGCGGAGCGCCCTCCGGCGCCTCTTCGACCTCGCCGCAGGGGGGCGGGGCCAGGCCGTCCTGCTCACCGGCGACGCCGGGATCGGGAAGACCCGGCTCGTCCGCGAGTTCCTGGAGGACCTCTCCTCCGCGGACCTCGACCACCAGTTCCTCTACGGGGTGTACCGTGCCGCCGGAGCGGGGGAGGGCGGAGACGGTCTGGCCGCGGCCTTCGCCGAGCACCCCGGAGAGGGTATACCGGATCTGGAGAGTCCGGAATCGGTGCTCGCCGGGCTGCGGACCCGGGCCGCCGGGAGACCGGCGCTCCTCGTCCTGGAGGACCTGCATCAGGCGGACGCTTCGGCGCTGAAGTCCATCGACGGCCTCTGCGGTGCGATCGGCGGGCACCGGGCGATGATTCTCCTGACGGCCCGTCGCCGACTGCCGCCCTGGTTCCTCGCGGCCTTCGAGAACGCCGCCCACCGGAGGCATATCGCGCTCCCGCGCCTCACGGACCGCGAGATCCGGATCCTCCTGCGCGGGGCGACCGGGTCGGACCGCATGGCCCGCATGCTGCACGAGCGGATCGCCGATCGCTCCGACGGGAAGCCCTTCTACGTCCTCGAACTGCTCCGCGGCCTCGAGCAGGCGAAGCTCCTCTCCCGGACCACCGAGGGAACCTTCGTCACGACCCGGGAGATCCGCGCGCTGGAGGTGCCGCCCTCGGTCCGCGACCTTGTCCTCGGGCGGATCGCCGGTCTCACCCGGGAGAACCGGAGCATCCTGGAGGCCGCCGCCTGCGCGGGTTTCGAGTTCGACCCCGATCTCGTCGCCTCATCGCTGGCCCTCGAGCCGAGGATGATCCGCCGGCGCCTCCTCTCGCTCGACGTGACCACCGGCCTCGTGCGGTCCTCGGACGAGGGGCGGTTCGCCTTCGACGACCACCTGCTCCGGGAGACGATCCTCGAGGGGATCGAGGAGGCGGCGCGCGCGGAGTTCGAAACCGGTCTCGCCCGGGCGTTGGAGAGCCGCGAGGCCGCCGCCGGCCGCGATCCCGCGGCGGCGGTTGGGGAGGTCGCCGTGGACCTCTGCCTCCACTGGCTCGCGGCGGGCCAGGGGGAGCGGGCCGGGAGGTTTCTCGATGCGGCGGTCGCGGCTCTGGAGACCGCGTGGCGCAACGCCGCGGCGGCGGAACTCCTGGGCGAGGCGCTCGCCGTCGAAGGATTGCTCGGAGGAGCCCGGCGCGCCGACCTCCTCCTCCGTCGCGCCGAGCGCCTGGAGATCCTCGGTCGCCGCAAGGAGGAGGAGGCGGTCCTCGCCGAGGCCGCCGCGTGCGCCGGGGAGGCGGGGGACCTCCGTCTCGTGACGGTCGCGCGACGCCGGAAGGGAGAGCACCTCCGGCGGGCCGGAGACCTCGCCGCGGCGGGGGAGGTCCTGGAGGAGGCCCGGGAGCTGGCCGGCCGGGCGAGGGACCGCGTGGAGGACGCCCGGGTGGCGGCGGAACTGGCCTTCGTCCGGTGGCAGGAGGGCGAGGTCGAGGAGGCGACGGATCTGGCCGGGAATGCCCTGACCGCGGCCCGGGAAGCCGGTGACGGCGCCCTGGAGGCGCGGGTCCTCGGGATCCTCGGGCTCATCGCGCTCGGCCGCGGACGGTTCGAAGAGTCGCTCGACCTGCATGATTGTGCGGCCCGGCGGGCGCGGGAGGCCGGCGACCGCCGGGGGGCGGCGCGGGAGATCGCCTTTGGCGCGGGCGCGATGTGGGCGCTCGGCCGCCCCGGCGAGGCCCTGGCCGCCTGGGAGCGGGGGATCGGCCTCTCCCGGGCGCTCGGTGACCGCCGGGCGGAGGCCTGGGGGCGGCTCTGCTTCGGCCTCTCGGGCCTCGAGCTGGGGAACCGCCGGCGGGCGCGGGAGAGCCTCGAGGAGGCGCGGTCGGGCTTCCGGGAGACCGGGTGCCGGCTCGGGGAGGCCCCGGCCCTGCGGGGTCTGGGTGTCCTCTCCGACATGGAGGGCCGTCTCGACGAGGCGGAGAGCCTCTACTCGGAGAGCCTCGCGATCTGCCGCGCGTCGGGCCACCGCGCCGGGATCGCCGAGAGCCTCCTCCTGCTGGGCCGGCTCCACGGGACGCTCTCGCGCGCGGGCACCGCCGCTCACGAACTGATGGAGGCGCACCACACGGGAACGCGGCTTCTCGCGCCGGAGATCGTGGTCATGGCGGCCGTCCATCTCGCGCGGATCGCCCGCGGCGACGTGGACTACGCGCAGAGGGTGCTCGCGGAGCACGCCGCGAGCCTGCCCGTCCGGGCGCGGATCGAGGCGGCCTTCACGCTCTCCTGCGTGACGCACGACCCCGCGCTCCTCTCCGAGGCCAAGGCGTTGCTCGAAGCCTCGATCGCCGCCGCTCCGGAGGACGCCCGCGCGACGATGCAGGAGGAGATCCCGCTCTACCGGGAAGTGCTCTCGGCTGGCCGACCGCCGGCGTGAGCCCCTTCGCGCGGGGTGGCCTCCCCCCGGCGGGTGGCGGGAACCGGGCGGCCGGTCGCGACGCCTCAAGGTCCTGCCGCTACGGCTCGACCGAGGGCGAGGGGCCCTCGCGAACCTGGCGGGGGCTTCTCCGGATCGAAGCCTGTCGGGGCCGGGGACGATCACCGCGGCAACCGGCGAAGGGGTACGAGGCGTCTTTCATCATTCCCGGGTCAGGCTGGCTTCCCGGCGACGCGACCGCGCCCGGACCACGGGCGGATCTTCGCGATCTCATCGGCGAGCGCTACCGCCGCCACTTCCGTGTCATGGGCGGCCTGGGCCCGCAGCCAGTAGCCGTTCGACAGACCGAAGAACCGGCACATCCGAAGGTCCGTGTCGGCGGTGATCGACCGCTTTCCGGCGACGATCTCACCGATCCGCTGCGCCGGAACCCCGATCTCCCGGGCCAGGCGATAGCGGGTGATTCCCATCGGAAGAAGGAACTCCTCGAGCAGGAGTTCGCCAGGCGTCACTGGTTCGAACCTCGTCTTCGCCATCTCTGTCCTCAGTGGTAGTCCACGATCTCGACCTGGGCCGGGCCGGCCGCCGTCCATCGGAAGCAGACCCGGTAACGATCGTTGATCCGGATGCTGTATTGACCGACCCGGTCGCCTCTGAGCGCTTCGAGACGATTCCCGGGAGGCACCCGCAGGTCGCCGCGAACGGCCGCGATCTCGAGTTGCCTGAGCTTCCTGCGAGCCACGACGGCAATCCTCGCGAAACGACTCACCAGCTCGTTCCGGGCGAGTCGCTCCGTGTCACGGTCCCGGAAGGAGACGATCATGTGCCCATAGTAACGCGCCGCGTGATTACCGTCAACGGCAAACCTGAACCAACCCTTTCCACGGTTCCCCCAGCACACGCCGCCGCACGCGCTTCAGCGAGCGGCCGCCGCCGCGCGGACCGACGGGTCGGGATCTCCGGCGAGGCGCTGGAGCCAGTCCCGGGCGGCCGGACCGTCCGCCTTCGCGAAGTATGCCGCCGCCGCCGCGCGCAGGGCGGGGTCATCGTGGCGAGCGCCGGCTTCGGCGACGGGCTCGACTTCCCGGACGGGATGCGCCGCCGCCCGCGCCAGAGCGGCCCGCAGGACGTCGGGAGACTGCGTCCCGGCGGCCCTGACGGCCCAGTCGGAGATGGAGGAGGGGCTGCCGCGCGTGTGGAGCGCCACGCAAAAGGCCCAGCTTTCCTCGACGTCCTCCCCCGCGGCCCCGGGGGCGATCCGGCCGTCCAGGTCGGGCTCCTTCAGTTCGGCCAGGAACCTCGCCGCCGCCAGTTGCTCCGCGATCGAGGTGCACTCCTCCATCTCGAGGAGGGCCTCCTCGATGGCATCTGCCGGATCGACCATGCCGCGGAGCTCGACCGCCAGAGCGAGGGCCCGGACGGCGCCGTCGGGGGAGTCGTGGGCCCGGTTCAGCAGTGCCAGCGGGTCGGCGCCTTCCATGCCCAGGACCTCCGCCAGCCGGCGCCAGCGGTCCTGCTGCGCCTGCTCCGCGGTCGGTTCGGCGCGGGCCGCCGAGTCCGGTGGGTCAGGCGACGTGTCGGGAGCGGTGACGGCGGTTCCGGTGGAGTCAGGATCCGCGGGTCGGTCGGCCGGGACGGTCCCCGTGGCAGGCGGGGCTCCCGCCGGGTCGGGCGGCGAGTCGCCCTTCGTTCCGGAGGGCCCTCGCCCGGCCGCGAGGACGACGAGGATCGCCGCGACCGCCGCGCCGGCGAGCGCCAGGCGGATTACCGGTCCGCGCTTCACTCCAGCGTGAACCACTGCACCTCGACGCGGCGGTTCTGCTCCTTGTCCGAGCCGAGGGGCTCCTCCCAGCCGCGGCCCACCGTCTCGAGGCGGGAGGGGTCGACGCCGAACTTCTCGGTGAGCTGCTTCGCCACCGTCGCCGCCCGCTGCCGGGAGAGTTCCACCGCACGGAGCGCCTGCTTCCGGACGTAGGCGTCGCCGCCCTGGCGCCGGAACTCCTCCACCATCGCGTTGTCCACGTGGCCGCGGAGGAGGACCGTGGAGCCGGGGCTGACCTGGAGCATCTTCTTGATCGTCTCCAGCTTCGACAGGTTCTCGGGGTCCTTCGGGTCGAGGTCCGCCGAGTTCGGCTGGAAGAGGAAGCGCACGTCCTTCGTCAGGAGCGGCTCGCCCTCCACCACGCCGCCGCCCTCGGACTTCTGCGGCTGGATCGAGGCCTTCTGGTCCTTGAAGGTGCCGGCGGCGCCGATCGTGTCGAGGTGCCGCTTCGCGAAGAACTTCCCGGAGTCCATCGGATTCGGGATCAGACCGCTGCCGTAGGAGTAGACCGCCGCCTCGTAGATCCCGCCGTAGCTGCCGGCGGAGTCGATCGTCCCCGCGAAGAACGCGAGGTTCTCCGGGAAGTTGGCGAGGTGCACCTTCGCGAGCTCGTCCCGCGCGTCGCCGGTCTCCCAGGCGAACGCCTTCGCGATGACCGGGAGGTGCCGGTCCGGCTCCGTCCGCACCATCGCGTTGCCCTCGAGCATCCCCGCGGCGAGGCCCATGACGATCTCGGGGTTCGCCTCGGCGAAGCCCTTGTTCACCACGAGGATGTCGGCCACGATGAGGAGGTTGCGGTTCGTGACGAGGAGCCGCGCCTTCCCCTCGCTGCCTTCGACCACCTCGTCGGTCTTCGGGGCCCAGGTGACGCAGCCCGCGAGCCGGGTGCGGCCCGCCTTGAGGTCCTTCAGGAACAGATCGCCGGAGGCGAAGCCGTCGGCGCAGTAGACGAGGTTCACGGCGGCGGGGTCCGGGGCCGTCTCGAGGTCCGGGAGCATGTTCACGGGGAGGGACGCTTCCTCGGCCAGGTAGCGGATGAAGAAGTCGGCCTCCGTGAACTGGCAGGAGGAGAGGACCTTCCCCTTCAGGTCGTTGATCCGCTTGATGTCGCTGCGGACGACCACGCCGTCGGCGCCCCGGGAGAAGCCGATGAGCGCCGGCACCTGCACCTGGAACTGCCGGCCGTAGACGGCGAGGACGTCCACCGTGGTGGCCGCCGCGCCGAGGCGGCCGGAGTTGAGGCTCGACCAGCTCTCCTCCTCCGAGAGGGTGAGCTTCACCTTGAAGCCGTGCTTCTTGAAGAAGATCGAGTCCTCGGAGGGGGCGAGTCCGCCATTGGCCACGATCAGTCCGGCGTAGCCCGCGTACTCCGACAACTCCACCTCGAGGACCCCGTCCTTCATCTCGTACGGCGCGGGGGCGGCGAGCTTCGGCACCTCGGTCCGCGTCTCGACGAGTTCGGAATCGTCGATCATCCCGCCGCCCTGCGGGAAGCCCGCCGGGGCGAGGAGACCGAGCGCGAGCACCACCGGAACGACCCATGCGAGTTTCATCGGCGATCTCCCGTTCACGTGCCGCTCACTTCAGGAGCGAGTCGAGGTCCTGGATGCCCGCCGTGCCGCCCACCGCGGGCGGCGCTTCCGCCGCCGAGGAGCCGACGAGCCCGGCAAAAGAGGAGATCTCCTGCGAACTCCTCGACAGCTTCGTCAGTTCGCCCACACCGCGGTTCAGGCGCACGCGCTCCACGTCGAGCGCGATCTTCTCCCGCAGCAGGTTCAGCGACACGATGTCGCTCTGGAGCTTGGCCTGGTGTTCGGACATGGCGTTCAGGGCGGTTTCGTAGTCCTGCGCCAGGGGCTTCCGCAGTTCGATCTGCTTCGGGAGCTGGGCGAGGAGGGCCGTGGCCTTGTCCTTCTCGAACGTCCGGGTGCCGACTCTCACCGGCCAGCGATCCTCGGCTTCCGCCTTGCGCACGGCCGCCTCGAGGCGCTGGTGGAGCGTCTCGATCTCCGAGAGCTCGCCGGCCACCTGGTTCCGGCGCGTCTCGAGCTGGCCCTTGCGTTCCGAGAGACCGGCGAGCATCTCCTCCCGCTGGCGGAGTTGGCTCGCGATGTTGTCGTCGGCCCACTTCAGGTAGCCCTCGGGATCGGAGGCGATCTCGTCCGTGGTCCACTCGGTCTTCACGACCGGTGCGCCCGCCGGACCCGCCGTACCCTTCGGCCCCTCGCTCTCGTTCTTCCGCATGCTGCGATAGAGGATGAAGCCGCCACCCCCGAGGAGGACGAGGATGACCAGCAGGACCCGGAAGCGCCGGCGGTCGGGGCTCTCCGGCTTGTTCCACCCGTCGAAAGGACCTTGGACCATGGGATGCGACTCCGTTCAGAGAGGATCGGACCGGTCCGCCATTGTCTCAGGCCAGCGGCCGTTTACTCCAGAGTGAACCACTGCACCTCCACCCGGCGGTTCTGCTCGGCGTCGCTTCCGAGCGGCTCTTCCCAGCCGCGGCCGATCGCCTCGATCCGTTCCGGGTCGACGCCGAGCTGCTCGGTGAGCCGGCGCGCCACGGTCATCGCCCGCTGCTTGCTCAGCTCGATGGCCCGCATCGCCTGCTTCCGGACGTATCCGTCGCCGCCCTGCCGGCGGAAGTCCTCGACCTTCGAGTTGTCCACGTGGCCGCGCAGGAGCACGATGGAGCCCGGGCTGATCTGGAGCATCTTCCGGATCGTCGAGAGCTTCTCGTCGATGTCGGGGTCGCCGGGATCGAGCTCGGCCGAGTTGGCCTCGAAGAGGAAGCGGATGTCCTTCGTCAGGAGCGGCTCGCCCTCCACCACGCCGCCGCCCCGGGACTTCTCGGGCTGGATCGAGGCCTTCTGGTCCTTGAACGCGCCGGACTCCCCGATCTCCGAAAGATACCGCTTCGCGAAGAACTTCTCGGAGGCCGTGGGGTTCGGCACGAGGGCGCTGCCGTAGGCCATCACGGCGGACTCGTAGATCCCGTTGTAGCTGCCCGCGGAGTCGATCGTGCCGGCGAAGAACGCCTGGTTCTCCGGGAAGTTCGCGAGGTGGACCTTCGAAAGCTCCTCCCGGGCGTCGGCGAGATCCCAGCCGAAGGCCTTCGCGATGACCGGGAGGTGCTTGTCCGGCTCGGTCCGGACGAGGGCGTTGCCCTCGAGGAGTCCCGCGACGAGCCCCTTCACGATCTCCGGACTCCCGTCCGCGAAGCCCCGGTTCACCGCGAGGATGTCGGCCACGATGAGGAGGTTCCGGTTCGTCACGAGGAGCCGAGCCTTCCCCTCGCTCGCCTCGACGACCTCGTCGGTCTTGGGGGCCCAGGTCACGCAGCCCGCGAGCCGGTCCCGGCCGGCCGCGAGGTCCTTCAGGAACAGGTCGCCGGAGGCGAAGCCGTCGGCGCAGTAGACCACGTTCACGCTGCCTTTGTCCGGCGCGGCCTTCAGGTCCGGCAGCATGTTCACCGGGATGGAGGCCTCGTCCGCGAGGTAGCGCAGGAAGAAGTCGGCCTCGGTGAACTGGCAGGATGCGAGGACCTTGCCCCGGAGGTCGTTGATCCGCTTGATACCGCTTCGGACGACGATGCCGTCGGCGCCCCGGGAGAAGCCGATGAGCGCCGGCACCTGCACCTGGAATTGCCGGCCGTAGACGGCGAGGACGTCCACCGTCGTCGCCGAGGCCGCGAGCCGGCCGGCGTTGAGGCTCGACCAGCTCTCCTCCTCGGAGAGGGTGAGCTTCACCTTGAAGCCGTGCTTGCGGAAGAAGACGGAGTTCTCCGAGGCGTCGAGCCCGCCGTTCGCCACGATGAGCCCGGCGTAGCCGGCGTACTCCGAGAGCTCCACCTCGACGACGCCGTCCTTCATCGCATAGGGCGCGGCGGGAGCCAGCTTCGGCACCTCGGTCCGCGTCTCCACCAGCTCGGAGTCGTCGACGACGCCCTGCCCGCGCCCCGGCAGCGCGCAGACCGCGAGTGCCGCGAGGAAGCCCAGGATGCCGACGGTTCTCATCGAAACCTCCCTCCCCGCGGGCCTCATGGATCTCAGCGCAGCAGCGTGTCGAGGTCCACGATCCGGTCCTCGCCGCCCACCGCCGGCGGAGGGGCGGTGTTGACGTCCGTGGCGAGCAGGCTCGTGAACGATGCGATCTCCTGGGAACTCCGGGAGAGCTTGGTCAGCTCGTCGACGCCGCGGCTCAGCCGGGCGCGCTCCACGTCGAGGGCGATCTTCTCCCGGAGGTGGCCGAGCGCCACGATGTCGCTCGACAGCTGCTTCGAGCGGTCGTCCATGGCCGCGAGGGTCTTGTCGTACTCCCGTTCGAGCGGCTTCCGGAGGTCGATCTGCCTTGGCAGTTCGGCGAGGAGGCGCAGCGCCTTGTCCCGTTCGAACTTCCGGTTGCCGACCTGCACCGGCCAGCGCCCTTCGTCTTCCGCCCGGCGGACGGCGGTATTGAGGCGCTTGAGGAACGACTCCACCTCCGGCAGATCTCCGACCACCTTCTGTTTGCGCTCTTCCCACTGGACCCGCGATCCGGAGATGCGTTCGAGCATCTCCCGCCGGCCCTTGATCTGTATGGCGATGTTCGCGTCGGCCCACGCGAGGTAGCCCTCGGGGTCCGACGCGATGTCGTCCGTCGACCACTCGCGTTTCTCCACCGCGGGCGCGGCGGGAGGCGGCAGCTTCGCGGGCGTGCGCCGCGCGGAGAAGACGCCGAGCAGGAAGGCGAGGAGCACGAGGACCCCCGCCGCCGCCGCGCCCAGAGCGATGGCACCCTTCTTCATGGATCTAGTCGGCGAGGAACTTCTCGGTGTCGGGGTTGAGGACCGCGGCGGAGCCCTCGGCCTTCATCAGCTCCTCGATCGTCTGCGGCCCGCTGGTCTCCATGGCCGCGGCGTTCTCCACGAGCACGTCGTTCACCTCGGAGAGCAGCTTCTCGGTATCGGCGGAGAGCTTGTTCACCTCCACCAGGGCCCGCTGGGCCTCGAGGAGGGAGCGCTTCGACTTGCTCTCGGAGATGCGGGTCACGAGTTCGCGCATCCGCTTCTCGGCGATGCCGACCCCGGACTCGGCCTGGGCCACGATCTTCTCGTAGCCCGTCTTCTCGGCGAGACTCATGCTGACCTGCGTCTTCAGGTCGTCCTCGGCGTAGCTCTTGCCGCCCACGGTGATCGGCCAGCCCCGGCCTCCTTCGGCCGTAGCCTCCTTGTAGCCGGCCTTGAGCTGGGCGAGGAGCTTCTCGGCGAAGGCGATCTTCTCGGAGTTCGCCCGCTTGAGGTCGTCGAGCTTGCCCTGCTGGACGCGAAGGCTCGTGCGGGCCTCCTCGAACTTGGTGATGTTCTCGCCGAGCTTCTGGATCGAGTAGTCGATGAAGCCGACGGGGTCCTTCTTCCGCGCCTCCGGGGTCCAGCCGAAGTGCTTGTCGTAGGTCGAGTCGACCTTCGACCGGAAGCCCGGCAGGGCGAAGTACGCCACCGCGCCGACGATGATCACGGCGATGAGGATCCCCACGATCTTGTTCAAGCCCATCTCGGTTCTCCTTTGACTGGAGCGGCCTCCGGCCCGCGCGCACGGGGAGCCCCGTGCCCACGCCGGCCCGACCACTCCTTGCAGAATACTGTAGGGCTCCTTTCACCCGGCGTCAATCAAAGGGTCGATCCTCGTTTCGGGCCGGCGCGCGGGCGGCTATGATGGCGGCGAAAAGGAGGGGCCATGGGCAGAGCTGTCGTCGGGGTAGTGGTCGGGCTGTCGCTCGCGTTCCTGTCGGGTCTCGCCATCGCCGGAGAGGGCGAGGAAGGAGGTGCCGGCGAGGTCGCGTCCGCCCTCGACGAGTTCCTCGCGCAGGACGGGCTGACCGGGGACTGGTGGGGCGTCCGGACGAGCCTTCTCGAGATGGGGATCGAACCGGGCGGCGAGTACACCTACGACTTCACCTGGCTGGCCTCGGGTGGCGCCAACCCCCCGAACCGGGC
The DNA here is from genome assembly GCA_025459285.1 of Planctomycetota bacterium. Taxonomy (GTDB): domain Bacteria; phylum Planctomycetota; class JAJSAM01; order JAJSAM01; family JAJSAM01; genus Prado167. Next base: position 11,524 of record JALOQY010000031.1, read on the forward strand.
CGGCCGGTACTGGCTGAACCTGAACCTCGGTCTTGACCTCGAGACGCTGGCCGGCCTCCCCGGCCTTCGCCTCTACGGGGCCTACTGGGACATGGGGGGCGAGTACGGCTCTGCCGACGTCGGGGCGTGGCAGGAGGTCTCCGTGATCGAATCGGAGAACCGCCACCAGTTCGCCGAGTTGTACGCCGAGTGGTCCTTCCTCGACGCCTGCCGGGCGAAGCTCGGGAAGATGGATGTCTCCTACGAGTTCGCGTACTCCGACTTCACCGACGACTTCATGAACCTCTGCGAGGGGTGGCCGCCGAACCTGATCGGGATGCCGACCTACCCCGATCCGGCCTGCGGCGGGGCGATTTTCTACGAGCCGGACGAGGGGCCGCAGTTCGCCCTGGGGGCATTCGACGGCGCGGGTTCGGAGGGGGCGAAGACCGGGATCCGCGGGGTGGGTACCCTCTTCGGACCGCCTTCCGCGTGGTACTGCATCGGCGAGGCGGGCTATCGCGGCGAGCTGGCCGGTGTCGCGATGCGCCCCTATGCCGGCGCGTGGTTTCACACCGGCGACTTCGAGGAGTTCTCCGGCCGGCGGCGCAACGGCACCGTGGGTGCCTACGGCGGGCTCGACCTGACGCTGTTCACGCTCGACGGTGGGGACGTGGAGGGGGACGGCGCGGCGGAGGAGGGTGAAGAGGGCGCCGAGGCCGAGGAGGAAGAAGAGGAGGAGGCCGAGCGGGCCCTCCACCTGATCCTGCGCTTCACCTCGGCGAACGAGCGGGTCTCCGGGGTCGAGCGGCACTGGGTCGCGGCGCTGTGCCTGACGGGGCCGTTCGCCGGGCGCGCCGCCGACACCGCGGGGCTCGCGTACATGTACGGCGACCTGAGCGACGACGACGCCGCGGAGTTCGCCCACGAGAGCGAGCAGGTGATCGAGCTGTACTACAAGCTCATGCTGGCGCCGTTCTTCTCCGTGACGCCTTCGGTGCAGTACATCGTGAACCCCGGTGGGACGGAGAAGAACGCGCTGGTCTTCGGGGTCCGGCTCCACGTCGTCTTCTGATCGATCCGAGGTGTGACATGGCCATCCGCGCGGGGGGCGCGCTGCTCTTCGGTTTCCTCTTCCTGGCCTGCGGGCCGCAGGGGACGGGTTCCGCCGGCAAGCGGCAGGCCGGGCCGATCCGGCCGGCGAAGACGGAGGACGGCGTCGCGCTCGCGATCGTCTTCGATACCTCGGGCAGCATGAGCGAGTCCGTGCCCACGGGCCGGGGGGGGCTCGCGGCCAAGGTGCGAATCGCCTCCGACGCCCTCCTCGCGATCGCCGACCGGATCGAGGCCTGGCGGTCCGAGGCGCCCGGCGACCCGCACCGGAAGATCGCGGCGACCGTGGTGACCTTCCGGGAGGGGGAGGGCCTCCCCATGGCGCCGTTCGCGGTGGAGGAGCTGAAGGGGTGGGTAAAGCGCCTGCGCCGGCCGGAGGGCCCCACGCCCCTCGGCGCGGCCCTCCGGGATGCCGGGACCGCCGTTCTCTCCTCGCCGCTCACGTCGAAGCACATCCTCGTGATCACCGACGGGCAGAACACCCATCCGCCGGAGCCGGCCGAGGTGATGGATTCGCTGCTCGACGTGGCGAAGAGCTTCGAGGCCGAGGTCAGCGTCCATTTCGTGGCGTTCGACATCGACGCCGCGGTGTTCGCCGCGGTGAAGGAGCGCGGCGCCACGGTGGTCAGCGCCGCCGACGCCGAGCAGCTGAACCAGAAGCTCTCGATCATCCTGACGGAGGAGATCCTCCTCGAGAAGTAGTCAGAAGCGCCCCTCCCGGACCTGACCCTTCTTCAGGCCCTTCCGCAGAAGGACGACGTTCGCCGGGTCCACCGGCTCGTTCTCCGGCAGCGGGACCTGCCCCTTCTTCCGGCCGATGGCGAGGACACTCTCCAGTTCGGCGAGGATCTTCGAGCCCTCGACGGCCGAGGCGTCGGCGTAGTACTCGAACCACGGCAGGCCGTGCCGGGTGTACTCCTTCGCGGTGGGGGGGACGGTGGGCGGCTCGTCGCCGGTGACGGCGCGCCAGACGAGGGAGTTCGCGAGGTGGACGAAGCAGCGGCTTCCCTGCGCGGCGTCCCAGTCGGCGAGGTCGTACGGGTCGTCATAGATCTCCTGGCGCATGCGGCCGCCCGCGCCGAGGCCCATGTCCATGGCGGGGGCGCAGGCGCAGCATTCCTCTACGCTCCCGACGGCCATCGAGTCGTAGCGCCGGTCGAGCTTGGGGAACCGTCGCTCGAAGGCCTCCTTCCGCATCGGCCGGACGAGGATCTGGATCCCGCCGAACTCGCCCTTGCCGGTGATCTGCTCCTCGGCCGTGTAGCCTCCGCCGAGGGGCATGGCCACGAACTGCCGGATGATCCCCTTCTCGACGCAGAAGCCGTCGAGCCACGGCTGGACCGGGGCGACGAGGTAGTCCTGGGGGGCCCGGCCAAGACCCTCGGACCAGCCCTTGCCGGTGACGGCGTCGATCTTGCCGGCGGCGATCTTCACCGCGAAGGGCCAGGCCACGCCGCGGTCCGCGATGTGATCCGCGTCGAAGGAGAGCCACATCGCCTCGGACTGGTACATGGGCAGCATCACGCCGCCCCGCGCGAGCCATGGCCGGGGCACGCGCTCCGCGAAGTCGTCCACGTGCCGGAGCGGGAACGCGCCGAGGCCCGGGGGCAACGGGTAGTCGCGGCCGTCGTCGGGGATGCGCAGCGTCCGCTGGAAAGTGACCCGGAACTTCGCGCGGCGGTCCACCTCCGGGAAGCGGAAGACCAGGCTGTCGTTCGCGATCTCGATCATGTTCTCTCCAGGCCGGTTCGGGGTCTCCCGCTACCACTCGCCGTCGCGGACCTCCCGCACGAGGCGGAGCAGGGCGTGGTCGGGCAGGTCCTGCAACTGGCGCAGGAGGTCGGAGAAGAGGCGGGGGCGCCGGCGGATGATGCCGAGGAGGTCGCTGGGGACCTTCCCGGCCATTGCCAGCAGCACCTCGGGCGCCTCCCCGAGTTCCTTCGCGAGCGCCGCGATCGTCGCCTCCGAGGGCGGGGGCTGTTCCCCGCGCTCCACCTTCGAGAGGTAGGAGGGCTCCACGCCGATGCGCGCCGCCACCTGCCGAACGGAGAAGCGCGCGTCCTCCTCGCGGAGTTCCTCGCGCCGCTCCCGCACGTACTCACCGAATGTCCGGCTCATGCGTGTAGTATATACGACACAGTACCCGATGTCAAGCGGTTTCCTCCGTCGACGGATCGACCGGCTGCCAGCAGCCCCGTCGGCGTGAGCCCGCAGGCGCCCGGCAGGTGTCGGCGACGGGCGGCCAGGGGGGCGAAAAGGTGAAAAGGTACGTACGTCCCCTGTGCTACCGCGACGGGCGGCCAGGGGGGGCGAAAAGGTGAAAAGGTACGTACGTCCCCTGTGCTACCGGTCGAGGACGATGGCCACGCGGCCGGCGGAGAGGAGGCGGCGCAGATCGGGGATGGAGCGCACCCGGCTCACCGCCCCCGCGTCGAGGTAGAAGAGGCTCTCCCCGGGGCCCTCCGTCGGGGCGAGGACCTCGGCGTATGTGGCGGCGACCTCGCGGGGGCTCGCCCCCACGGTCTGGACCATGTCGGGGCTCATCTCGTCCGCGGGGCCGGCGAGCCAGAAGACCGGGACCACGCGGCGGAGGCTCTCCGGCAGGTCGTCCGAGCAGAAGACCGTGCCGCCGTCGAAGTCGAGGACCCGCCAGCGGTCGTGGCGGGTGCCGGCGGGACGCTTCTCCCCGTCGGTTTCGGCGGAGCGGGCGTCGATCAGGATCCCGGTGACGGCCGCCGGCGCGCCGGCGGAGGAGGTCGCGGGCGGCGGGACCGGGAAGGGCGAGGCCGGGGTCCCCGCCGCCGGGGTGGCCTCCGGCCGCAGGGACGGCGAGGGACCGGCCACGGGAGCGCCGCCGCGACCCTCCAGCGCCGCGACCCGGCGGGCCAGCCGGTCCACCTCCTCGGTGAGGCCGATGATCCGCGCCTCGATGCGGGCGGCGTCCGGCGCCGCGACCTCCGACTGGCGCTGGGCCCGGAGGTCCTGGCAGCCGGCGAAGAGCAGGGCGAGAGCGGTGGCGGCGACGAGCTTCATGGCTTCCTCCCGGTCCGTCCGAGGCGACGGGTCGCGACGCAGATCATACGGCCGCGGCGCTCCTCCCCCCAATCCCGTCCACCGCGCGGGCGGACCTCGAAGCGCGCGGCTACCCGTCGCCGGGCCCGTCCCGTGGAACGCCGGTTCGGAGCGGCGCCTCTCCATCCTCCGGGTAGAGCGAGGGCTGCCGGGCGGCGGGCGCCGGGGCCGGCGCGTCGAAGACGGCCGCGAACGCGCCGGGATCCGCCGGCTCCGGCCACGGGAGGGCGCCCTTGTGGCGCAGGGCGTCGAGGCCCTCGGAAGGGGCGCCCGAGGCCCGCACGTAGAGGGGGACGAACCGGAGCTTCTCGAGCTGCTCGACGGCTCCGGCCCGGGTGCCGCCCTTTCCGGCATCCGCGCTCACGACCGGGGCGGCGTCCGAAAGCGCGTAGATCAGTCTGTTCCGCTGCATGGCGTTGCCGACGTGGAAGCCCGCGCCGGGGTCATAGGGGGAGACGAGGACGAGTCGGCCGTCGATCAGCAGGTCCGCTGGTTCCCGCTGCAACTTCCTCAGGTGTCGCGCCAGCCGCGTGTACTCCCCCGGCGTCAGCGGGTCGGACGACGAGCCGCCGCGGCCGGCGAGCAACGGCGCCGTGAGCAGCAGGATCGCCCGGGTGTTCGCCGAAAGCACCGTGGTCATGGGTCGTGCCCCGTCATCGAGAGCGCCACCGGCCGGACTTCGCCGCTGCCGCCGGACCGCAGGATCCATGCGCCGACGGCACCAGACCGGGCGCGAGAGTCAAGGAGCGCGCGGAACCGGGAGCGGGTATCAGCGGTGGTTCCGGATGGTCCGGATTTCGACCCGGTGGACGAAGTCGGCGGCGCCGTCCAGGCGGGGCACCGCCCACAGCCCGAAGGGGTGGACCACCACCGCGGGTGTCAGGGCCCCCACGACGCGGGTCTCCACCGTGGTGACGCGAAGACCCGCGGGGCCGCCCCGGAGTCCGGCCAGGTCGACGAAGTGGAGGGGGTGCCCGCGGGCCCCGAGGAAGACCGCCACCACCATCTCGCGGTCGAAGTCCACCTCCGGCGGGGGAAGCCCCGGCAAGCGCTCCGCGACGAGGGCCTCGAACCCCTCGCGATTCCCCATGACGAGGTGCGCGGCCTCTCCCGTCGACTCCCGCCCGGAGACCGGGAGCACACGGACCCCGGCCGGCAGCGCCGGGACCGCCTCGCCCGGAACCGGCTCCAGACCGCCGGCCTCCCGACCGCTCCCCCGGGGATCGGCGAGGTCGACGGGCAGGAGGCCGCGGAAGACCGCTTCGCCGAGGATGAGGAGCAACTCCGTCGGCTCCCCTCCCCGCGGGCTCGGGGTGACCAGGGTCCGGCCCCGGCCGCGGCAGTCGAGCAGCCCCCGGCCCAGGTCCACCCGGGTCCGCACGCCTCCGTCCGCGGACCGGTGGACGAAGCCCCCGGCGAAGGGCCGGCAGGTGCCAACCTCCCCAAGCCCGTCGGGCGCGGACCGGGCGAGCACGAGGTCGCCGAGCATCAGCCAGAATCCGTCCCGGCCGGGCTCGAAGCCGGCGGCCACCGCGCCGGTGGGGAATCGGGCCCGGAGGCGGATGTCGTGGACGTTCGGCCGCTCCGGAGGACCGCTCCGGAACCGGAAGGTCAGCGCGGGGGGCGGTCCCGGCGCGACCGCCGGCGCGGCGAGCAGCATGAACAGCAGCCCCGGGAGGACCGGGCGGGACATGCAGGCCGTCCTATCACGGCGGCCGGCCGGATGTAACGGGTATTCTTCTACGGGCCCGGAGCTCGGCGGCTCGTCGATGACGCGGAGGTGTGTGTGCGGATCGGAATCCTCGGACTCGGAAAGATGGGCGGGAACATGGCGGCGCGGCTCCTGCGGGGTGGCCACGAAGTGGTGGGACACAACCGGACACCGGAGGCCCTGGCCCTTCTCGCGGCGAGTGGCGGGATCGCCGCCCGCTCCGTCGAGGCCCTGGTCGGCGGCCTCGAGCCACCGCGGGTCATCTGGATCATGATCCCGGCGGGCCGGCCCGTGGACGAGGCGATCGAAGCGCTGCGGCCGCGGCTCTCGCCGGGCGACGTCATCGTGGACGGCGGCAATTCGAACTACCGGGACACGATGCGGCGCGCGGCGCTCCTGCGGGGCGGGGGACTCCACCTGGTCGACGTCGGAACGAGCGGCGGGGTGTGGGGGCTCGGCGAGGGCTACAGCCTCATGGTGGGGGGCGAGGAGGCCGTCGTGGAGTATCTGCGCCCGGTGCTCGCGACGCTGGCCCCGGACCCTTCGCGCGGCTGGGGCCGGGTGGGAGGACCGGGCGCGGGTCACTTCGTCAAGATGGTGCACAACGGGATCGAGTACGGACTGATGCAGGCGTACGCCGAGGGGTTCGCGATCCTCCACCACAAGGAGGAGTTCGCCCTGGACCTGCCGCGGATCGCGGAGATCTGGCAGTCGGGGAGCGTGGTGCGATCGTGGCTCCTCGACCTCCTGGCCGCCGCCCTGCGGGCGAACCCCGCGATGGACGGGATCAAGCCGTGGGTCGCGGATTCCGGAGAGGGGAGGTGGACGGTGACGGAGGCCGTGGACCTCGGGGTGCCCGCTCCCGTCATCAGTCTGGCGCTCATGGCGCGGTACCGGTCCCGCGACGAGGAGTCCTTCGCCGACCGCCTGCTCGCCGCCCTCCGGAACAGCTTCGGCGGCCACGCGATCCGCAGGGAGGTCTGATGTCCGCGCCGCCCCCGCACCTCTTCATCGTCTTCGGCGCCACCGGGGACCTCGCGCAACGGAAACTCCTCCCGGCCCTCTACCGTCTCTCGCGGGACGGCCGGCTCGGCGGGAACCACCGGATCCTCGCGGTGGGGCGCCGGGCGTCGCTCGACGACGGTTCCTACCGGGCGATGGCACGCACCGCGCTCGCGGCGGCGGGCTTCACCGGAGAGGAACCGGCCACCTGGTGCGAGAACATCATCTCCTATCACGCGCTGGCCGACACGTCGGACGAGGCCCTCCCCGGCCTCTCGGCCCGCGTGGCGATGCTGGATCGCGATCACGGCCTGGCCGGCAACCGCGTGTGGTATCTGGCCCTTCCGCCCGCGCAGTTCGAGCCCGTCATCGAGGCGGTCGGACGCTCCGGACTCTCCCGGAGCGCCGGCTTCACACGGGTCGTGGTGGAGAAGCCGTTCGGGCGCGACCTGGCGGGCGCCCGGGCGCTGAACCGCACGCTGCACCGGTTCTTCGACGAGGACCGGATCTACCGGATCGACCACTACCTGGGGAAGGAGACCGTGCGAAACCTCCTGGTCTTCCGGTTCGGCAACACCATCTTCGAGGACCTCTGGAACCGCGACCGCATCGAGAGCGTCCAGATCACAGCGGCCGAGGACCTCGGCGCCGGCGAGCGGGCCGGGTTCTACGAGTCGGCGGGGGCGATCCGGGACGTCGTCCAGAACCACATCGCGCAGGTGCTGACTCTCGTCGCCATGGAGCCGCCCTCCTCGTTCGAGGGGTCGGCGATCCGACAGGAGAAGGTGAAAGTACTCCGGGCGATCCGTCCGCTCGGAGAGGAGGACGTCGTGTTCGGCCGGTACGCCTCCGGCCGGATCGGGGACGTGGCGGTTCCGCTCCATCGAGAACTGGCGCTGGCAGGGGGTTCCCTTCTTCGTCCGCGCCGGCAAGCGGCTGCCGGCCAGGTGCACCGAGATCGCGGTGGTGTTCCGCCGTCCGCCCGTCTGCCTGCTCGAAGCGGGGGGATGCTGCCCGCTCGAGCGAAACGTCCTCTTCATCACCCTCCAGCCGGACGAGGGCTTCACGCTGCTGATGGACGTGAAGGTCCCGGGCGACTCGGTGTCGGTGAAGCGGATCCCGCTCGGTTTCCGCTACGCCGGGGAATTCGGATCGCTGCCGGAAGCCTACGAGACCCTGCTCCTGGACGTCGTCGAGGGGCAGCAGACCCTCTTCGTGCACTCCGATGAGGTGGAGGCGTCGTGGGCTCTCTTCGATCCGGTCGTCCACCGGCCGCGGAACGTCCTTCCCTACCCCGCGGGAACGTGGGGCCCGGCGGCCTCCTCCGAGTTGCTCCGGCGGACCGGACATGCGTGGGAAGCCGGGATCCGCGGACTCCCGGGCCCGCCGGACGCCTGATCGACCCGGGGCATCCCGGCGGCACGGACTTCTGCCGGCATGGCCTGCTCCTGCGCGGGGACCTTTGGAGCCCGGCGCTCCCGCCGGTGGCGGAGGTGCCTGGGAATGTCAACTCGCGAGGCCCCCCAGAGGCCCGCTTCGTGGAGGCTGTTGCGCTCTCCGGTCGATGCGCGAACGGAGCGGCTTCCATCCTCCGGACCGCCGGCGCGCGCCCATCTTGACCGGCCGGGGGCGGGGCGGTACACCGGGCCCGTCCCGGAGGAGCCCCATGCGATCCCCCTTCACCGCCGAGCCGATGGAACTGTCGGAGTACGCGAGCGCGCCGGTGGTCAAGCGCGGCCTCGTCTACGCGAAGGAGGGGCGCGTCCTCGAAGTCGTCCGCTCCGGGGACCGCCTCATGGCCCGCGTGCAGGGGACCGGCGAGAGCCCCTACCTCGTGACGATCGACTGGGATGGCGAGGAGGCCGTCTCCGACTGCACGTGCCCGTTCACCGCCGAGCCCTTCTGCAAGCATGCGATCGCCGTCCTCGCGGCGGCCGGCGGCCGGGATCACGAGGAGGGGGAGTGGGTTCCCCCCGCGCTGCCCCGTCGCGTGGAGGAGATCTCCGTCCGCCGCGAGCGGGGGCGGCAGGAAGTGGAGGAGGGCCTCGCGATCCGCGCCGTGGACGGCGCCCGGACGTTCGGGTGCTACGACGTCGTGTCGCGCTCGGGCCGGACCTACCGCGTGGAGATCCGCTCCTTTAGGGACCGCGCGAACTGGTGTACCTGCCTCGACTACCAGACGAACCTGCTCGGCACCTGCAAGCACGTCGAGGCCGTGCTCCACCGGATCCGACGCCGCTTCCCCCGGCAGGCCGAGCGGCTCGCGCGCTCGCTGCCCCCGCAGACCTTCGTCACCGTGGACCGGACGGGGGAGCCCCGACTGCGGATCTTCCGCGGGGCGCGGCTCCCGAAGCGGCTCTCGGAACTCCTCGATGGCTTCTTCGACCCCGAGGGGTTCCTCCGGGCCGACCCCGCCGCGGACTTCCCGAGGTTCCGGCGGGAGGCCGAGGGGATGCCGGACCTGATCGTGGGCGGGGACGCCCTCGACTTCGCGGGGCGGCAGCAGGAGGAGTCCGCCGCCGAGGTCCGGGGCCGGCGCGAGGCCGCCGCCCGGGTGCTCGCCTGCGGCCCGCGGCTCCCCGGGGTGGCCGCGGAGCTGTTCCCCTACCAGACCGAGGGGGTCGCCTTCCTCGCCGGCACCGGGCGCGCGCTGCTCGCCGACGACATGGGCCTCGGGAAGACCGTGCAGGCCATCGCCGCGAGCCGCTGGCTCATGGACCGGGAGGCCGCCCGGCGGACCCTCGTCGTCTGCCCGGCCTCCCTGAAGCACCAGTGGGCGCGCGAGATCGAGCGGTTCACGGGGTTCGCCCCCGTCGTCGTGACGGGCGGCGTTCCCGCGCGGCTCGCGAGCTACCGTTCCCGCGCCCCCTACACGATCGTCAACTACGAGCTCGTCCTCCGCGACGCCGCGGGCATCGGCGAGTTCGCGCCGGACCTCCTGATCCTCGACGAGGCCCAGCGGATCAAGAACTGGCGCGCCAAGACGGCCGATGCGGTGAAGGCCATCCGCTCGCGCTTCGCCTTCGTCCTCACCGGCACGCCGATCGAGAACCGCCTCGACGACCTCTACTCGATCATGCAGGTCGTGGACCGCCGGATCCTCGGGCCGCTCTGGCACTTCAACGAGCGGTTCGTGGAGTTGTCCCCGTCCGGGACGCGCGTCATGGGCTACCGCAACCTCGGCCGGCTCCGGGAGACCCTGAAGCCGGCCTTCCTCCGGCGGGACCGTGAGCTGGTCCTCTCGCAGCTCCCGCCGCGCAGCGACAACCGCTACTACGTCGAGATGACGGGGACGCAGCGGACGTACATGGAGGAAGCGGTCCGGAAAGCGAAGGTGCTGCTCCGGATGGCCGAGAAGCGGCCGCTGAGCCCGGAGGAGCTGAAGCGCCTCATGATGAACTTCCAGAACGCCCGCATGGCCTGCGATGCCGCCGGCCTCGTGGACAAGGAGACGTCGGGCAGTCCGAAGCTCGACGAGTTCGCCCGGATCCTCGAGGAGGTCTGCGGCGACGGGGGCCGCAAGGTCGTGGTCTTCTCGGAGTGGGAGAAGTTCCTGCGGATGGCCGCGGACCGGGCCGACCAGCTCGGGATCGTGTCCTGCTTCCTCTCGGGGAGCGTGCCCGTGGCGAAGCGGGGCGTCCTGATCGACCGCTTCCGGACGGACCCCTCGGTGAAGGTCTTCTTC
>JALOQY010000307.1 GCA_025459285.1 Planctomycetota bacterium
CGGCCGGGTGCCCGCGGGTTTCCGGCTGACGAACGTCCTCCTGCACCTGGCGACGGGAGTCTGCCTGTGGCTCCTCCTGCGGCGGATCGCGGATCGTCCGTGGCTGCCGGAAGTGGCGGGGCTCCTGTTCCTCTTCCACCCCGCCTCGGCCGAGCCGGTCGGGTGGATCGTGGCGCGGGGGGATCTCCTTTCGGCGCTTTTCGGCCTCCTCGCGATCCACGCCCATCTCTCCGGCCGCACGCGACCGGCGGTCCTCCCCCTCGCGGTGCTCGCCTATTTCGCGGCGCTGTCGGCGAAGCTCTCCGCCGCCCCGTTCCCGCTGCTCGCCTTCCTCTGCGAGCGGCGGGCCGCCGCAACGAAGGCACCGGCGACCTCCTCTCCGGTCCGGCTCTGGCGTTACGGGCTCTACCTGCTGCCGCTCGTGGCCTACGGGTTCCTTCGGTTCAAGGCCCTCGGGACCCTGTTCCCCTCGGGGGTCTCGCGGACCTGGCACGACCCGCCGGAGATCGCGGCCCTCTTCGTCTCTGGTGCTCTCCTCTTCCGATACGTCCTGCTGTTCCTCGTCCCGGCGGGGATGTGCACGGACTACTCCGCCGATCCGGTCTTCTCCTCGCGGCTCCTCACCACGGTGGCGGAGAATCCCGCGGTCCCCCTGCTGGCGGCGGGGACGGTCGCGCTCCTGGCCGCGGCGGTGCTCCTGCGGCGGCGTGCGCCGTGGTTCGCCTTCGGGGTCTTCTGGTTCCTCGCCGCTCTCCTCACGGTCTCGCAGGTGGTCCCCATCGGGGCGGTGATGGCCGACCGGTTCCTCTACCTGCCCGCGGCGGGCGGGGCGGCGGCGCTCGCGGCGGGGCTCCTTTCGCTCCGCAGGTCGGGGGGGCCGGCGATCGTCGTCGTGCTCGCCTGCTTCGCCGCGGTCACCTTCGTCCGGGAGGCGGCGTGGCGCGATGACCGGTCGATGAACGAGGACGTGGTCCGGCGGGAGACGAACTACCCGGCGAACGCGAACGCGTGGAACCGGCTGGGGCTCCACTATCGTGAGCGCGGTGACGTGGCGAAGGAAGAGGAGTGCTACGTGACGGGGCTCTCCCACGACGGGGACGATCGGTGGCTCCTCAAGAACTGGGGGGCGCTGCTCGCCGAACGGGGGAGTCTGCGCGAAGCCCGCCTCGTCCTGACGCGGGCGTTCACGAAGCGTCAGCCGGCGGACCGGCAGAAGGCGGCCATCGCCTTCAATCTCGCCGTCGTCCTCATCGCCGAGGGGGAGAAGGCCGGGGCGGCGCTGGTGCTGGAGGAGGCCGTGCTCTGCCGGCCGCCGCTCCCCCTGGCCTTCGAGCGACTCGGACGCCTCTACCTCGAGGACCTCGACCGCCCGGAGCGGGGCCGGGAACTCCTCGATGCGGCCCGCCGGCTGGCCGGTCCGCGCTAGCAGCCCGTCGGCGTGAGCCTCCGCGCTGGTGGAAGCCCCTCGGCGACGGGCTGCTGGCGCGGATTTCTCTCGAGTTGAGAATCTCCGCCTGCCGATGCGGCTTCCGGCATGCGGAAGAACCGGACATCGGCGATCGTCGTGCTCGCGGCGCTGGCCCTCGGGGGCTGCGCCTTCGCGGGGGGCGGGAGTCTCCGCGTGGAGCCGGAGATGGAGGCGCGGACCCTGTCGGCGGCCAACGGGGTGCGGCGCGGCGCTGGCCTGCCGGACCTCCGGCCGCGACGGGATCTCACAGAGGTGGCGCGCCGCCATGCGCTGGACATGGCCCGGCGGGGCTATCTTGCCCACATCACGCCGGAGGGGACGGGCCCGGGGGACCGCGCGCGGAAGGCCGGCGTGGTCTACTCGGCCTTTGCCGAGAACCTGGCCCGGGTGAAGCACTCGGACGCCCCGGAGGAGCTCGCGGTCAGTGGCTGGGTCGAGAGCCCCACCCACCGCCGCAACCTGCTGGACGAGCGCGGCACCGGTTACATCTACACCGGCGTGGGGGTCGCGCGCGCGCCGGACGGGACGGTCCACATCGCCCAGGTCTTCCTCAAGTGAGTGGAGCCCTCGCCCGCCATGCCGCCCTCGACGCTCGCTGAGGGGCCCTCCGTAGGGGAACGGGAACACGCTTCCGCCGACGGGCTCTCAGAGAAACCCTTCCCAGGCGAGGAAAATGACCTGCTTCGCCGCCTCCGCCCCCTCCCACTCGCCAACGTCCTCCCGCGAACCCGAGAGCAGGGGGTTCGCGCGGAGGAACTCCGAGAGCCGCTCGAGGATCCCCGGAGGAACGTCCGGAAGGTCCCGGACACCGGCGAGGTTCTCGTTGAAGAGGGGGACGGCGAGGATCTTGTGGTCGGGCCGGCGTCCGTCGGTGAGGTTCAGGAGGCCCACGGGGCGACACTCGATGACGCAACCGGGGAAGGTGGGTTCGTCGCCGAGCAGGAATACGTCGAGGGGGAAGCCGTCCACGGACATCGTCGAGGGGATGAAGCCATAGTCAAGAGGGTACGTCACGCCCGGAGAGAGTCTCGCCGCGAAGCGGAATGCCGAGAGTCGGAGGTCATACTCGTACCGACCCCGCGAATGCATCGGCGTCTCGACGACGGCGTTGAGGCGGTCCGGGACGCGTTCGCCGGCGGGGAGGCGGAGGAGGCTCATGGATCCTTGTTCTCCGGACGCAGAGTTTCGGGAACGGCGATCTCTGTGGCCCGGAGGCTCGCCGCGCGCTCCGTGTCGCCGGCCCGCGTGTAGGCCCGGTGAGCGTCGAGGAACCGGCCCCCGGTTTCCGCCGATCGGCCGGCCGCGAGCCACGCGGAGGCCGGGAGTTCCCGCCCGAGGATCTTCTCCACGCGGAGGAGCAGGAAGGTATCCCCGCGTCGTGTCGCCTCTTCGCCCACCCGGGACAGCAACGTCTCGTCCGGGGCCCGTTCGAGGAGTTCGAGAGCTTCGCCGAACCGCGCGGCGTCGAAGAACTCCCGCGCCGCCCGGAGGCGGTCTTCGTCCGAGGCCCTGTCGCCGAAGAGGATCTGGCGCTTCTCCCGGAAATCCGGCGGGGGTGAGGAAGCCATCGGTGGGAGTCTAGCAGTCGCCATGGACGGACGCGCGGAATGTCCCGGGGGCTCCTGCGGCAGGGTTGCGGCGGATCCGTCCGGCGTGGACAATCGGCGCCCATGGAATCCGGCAATCCGCCGAAGACCTGCCGGTTCGAGGTGCTGAGGCCGTTGGGGGCCGGCGGCGCGGGGCGCGTCTTCCTGGCCCGGGACCTGTATGCGGGTGGTCACCTCGTGGCGCTCAAGATCCTCCCCGTGACGGAGGGCGGGGGGGAGTTTCTCCCTGAGTTTCTCGCCCTACGGGAACTCTCGCATCCCGGCCTCGTGCGCGTCTTCGAAAGGGGGCGCCTCCCGGAAACGGGGGAGCCGTTCTTCACCTCGGAGTACGTGGAGGGGGAAGACTTCCTCTCGGCCGCCACCCGGGGGGGCCCGGAGGTGCTGGTGGACCTGGCGGCTCAGGTTTTCCGGGCGCTGGAAGCCATCCACCGGCGGAAGTACGTGCACTGTGACCTGAAGTCGGGGAACCTGCTCGTGACCTCGCGCGGAGTGGTCAAGGTGCTCGACTTCGGACTGGCGGTGCGGGAGGGGACCATCCTGCCCGGGGGGCGCGTCCGGGGAACGCTGCCCTACGTGGCGCCGGAGATTCCCGAGGGACACCCCGTGGACCGCCGCGCCGACCTGTACTCCTTCGGCGTGGTTCTGTTCCAGAGCCTTACGGGGGAACTTCCCGTCAGGGGAGCGGACCTGCGCCCGGTCTTTCCGGCGGCGGCCCTCGCCGGTCTCGGCGGACCGTTCGCGGAACTCCTCCCCGCACTCCTCCGCCCCGACCCCGCGGACCGTCCGGCCTCCGCCGCCCGGGCCCTCGCGCTTCTCGCCCGTGGCGCGCGGGTCGACCTGCCGCTCGAGACCGAGGCGACTCGGGTTTCCCTCCTGTCCGGCGGGGCCTTCGTGGGACGGCGGGCCGAGATCGCGGCGCTTGAACAGGAACTGGATCGCTGCTTCCCGGCAGAGGGGCCGCGCGACGCACGGGTGGTTCTCGTCAAGGGAGAGGCGGGGATCGGGAAGGCTCGGCTGCTTCGGGAGTATCGCGACCGGTGCCAGCAGCGCGGCGTGGACTTCTTCGCGGCGATGTGCACGGAAGGCGAGCAGCCTGCCTACGCCGCGCTGGTGGGGATGTTCCGCGGGCTTTTGGCGCGGGTGGGGCGGGGGTCGGCGCAGGCCCGTCGCGCCGGTCCGGCCCTGGCGCGAGTGCTGCCGGAGCTCTCTTCCGGGGCCGGGCCCGAGGGTGAGTCGGTGGCCCCGGGGGCAGATCCCGCCCGGTGGCACGAAGCGATCACGCGGTTCGTGCGCTCCGCGGCCCGGGGTGACCGGGGTTTCGTGTTGTCGTTCCTCGACGCCCATCACGCCACTCGTGAGATGCAGGACCTGATCGCCTACCTTTGCCGGGCCTTCTCGCTGTCGGAGGAGGATGCGCCGCCGGTGCAGATCGTGATCTCGATCAGCGACGAGACCGACCCCGCCGCCGGCTTCCGGACGCTGCTCCCGGACCTCGCTCGGGACGGGCGACTCCTGGTGCTCTCGCCGCCGAGGCTCGACGAGGAAGGGGTTCGGGAATTCGTGTCCTCGGTGGCCGGTCTGTCCGAACCCCCGCGGCGCCTCGTGCGCCTGCTGCTCGAACGGACCGGCGGGAACCCGCTCTTCCTGGAGCAGTGGCTCCGCATGCTCCTGGAGGAGGGCGCGATCCGCCGGCAGGACGACCGGTTCCGGGTTCTCGACCTCGAGCGGACCGGGGTGCCGGCGGGACTCGTGGAACTTCTCGAACGTCGGGTACGGGGGCTCGATCTCCGGGCGGTCCACACCCTCGAGGTGCTGGCCGCCTACGGGGAACCCATGGGACGGGACATGCTCGGGAAAGTGGTGCCGGGAGGAGCGGCGGCGGTGGATGAACTGGTGGCCGCCTCGATCCTCATGGAGTCCGAGGGCTCCTCGTCCGTGACGTTCCGGCACCGCATCCTCGGGCGCGTGATCCTCGACCGGGCGGACCCGCGGCGCTTCCGCGGGTGGCACGGCCGGATCGCCGCGGTGCTGTCGGACTCCGGTGACGGGACGATCGCCACGCGGGAGAAGATCGCCCACCACTTCTCGCTCGGCGCGGACCGGGCACTCGCCCTCCGGTACGCACTCGCCGAAGCGCGCCGCGCGGCGCGGGACGGGCGGGCCGACCGCGCGGCGGTCTTCTTCACGCGGGCGCTGGCTCGGCTGGATCGCGCGGACCCGCGCCGCCCGGACCTCCTCGATGCCCTGGGCGACGCGCACCTCGCCTCGGGCCGTATCGACCCTGCGGTGGAGGCGTGGAGGGGCGCGGCCGCCGAGGCTCGGGAACCGTCCCTGGAGTCCGCGGCGCACCGGAAGATCGCGGAGGCGCTGGAGCGGGGCGGCTCCTACGAAGCGGCCCTCTACCACGCGAAGCTCGGCCTGTCGCTCCTCGCGGGGGTCGGCGAGCGCGAACGGGTGCCGCACCTCCGACTCATCGGCGGGATCCACCGTCGCCGGGGCGAGTACGCGGAGGCCATCGGAGTCATCCGGGAGGGGCTGCGCCTGGCCCACGGCGAGCGGTCCGAGGAAACGGTGGCGCTCCTGAACCTCCTCGCCGACGTGACGATGCAGAGGGGCGACCATCGGCAGGCACTGACCCTCTACCTGCGGTCGCTCCGGCTCTCGCGGTCGCTACGCTTCGACGCCGGAGAGGCGGCCTCGCTCCACAACCTCGGCACCTTG
>JALOQY010000308.1 GCA_025459285.1 Planctomycetota bacterium
GGCCCCACGTCACCCTGCGGGTCGTGGAGGGGCGGATCCACTTCGACGCGACCGCCGCTCCGCCGGCGGACGTGGAGCTGGTGACGCAGCTCCGGATCGGCGATGTCGCGGCGGCGCCGGAAGAGGCGGCCGCGAAGCACTGACGGGAGCCCGGCGCGTCCTCCCGCGAGGCACCGGCCATCCTGGGCGGCGGGAGGCGACGAGGAGGTTCGCAGCCATCGAACGTGACACCCGGCCAGTGGTCGGCGCCGCGGACGAGCCGTCGACCCCGCCGTCGGCCCGGCGGAACGCGGGCGGGACCGCCGGATGAGGGAGACCGCCCTTGCCGCCCTTGTCGTCGCGGTGATCGGCTTTGCCCTGTTCGGCGTCGTGGGGCGCTACGCCTCCCGCCGGCGGTCCGGGGCGGCGGCCCGCCAGGACCGGATCCTCGGCCGCACCGTGCGGCGGACCCGGGCGGCCTTCCTTGGTGTCTCGGTCCTCGCGGCGGTCGGCCTCGCCCTCCTCGATCCGCCGATGCCCATGTGGTTCCGGATCGCCGTCACGTACGCCGCCCCGCTGCTCGTGGGCTGGGGCTCTGTCCTCGGCGTGAGCTGGCTCGAGATCCGCGGGCGCGGCCTGCCCGCCGGCCTCCTCCGGTTCCAGCGGTTCAACCTGCTCTCGGCCCACCTGCTCGTGGGCCAGCGCATCCCGTGGTTCTCCGCCGCCCTCCTGATCCCCGTCCACGGAACGGTCTGGTGGCCGGCCCTGATCCACGCCCTCGCGGCCACGGCCCTGGGGTGGGCCGTCCGGCTCCTCCTGTCGGTCCTCGCGGGCGTCCGTCCCCTCCCCGACGCCCGGCTGGCGGTGGAGGTCCGCGCCGCCGCGCGGTTCGGCGGCATCCGCTTCCGCGGAGCGCTCCTGGTGCCCACGGAACGGGGCCAGTCGGTCAACGCCGTGGCCGCGACATCCTCCCGGTACGTCTTCGTGGCGCAGGGGCTCGCCGAGGGGCTCAACCGGGAGGAGGTGCGGGCGGTCCTGCTCCACGAGGTGGGCCACCTGGGACAGCGGTTCGCCAACGCCTGGCGGAGCCTCTCGCTCCTGAGCTGGCCGGCCCTCGCGTATCTCCTCCGCGCCGGGCTGGCCGCGGAGGGGGGACCACTGCCCCGCGAGGCGTGGCCCCGCGCGGTCACCCTCGTCGGCCTGCTCGCGGCCGCCGGTCTTGCCGGCGCCCTGGTCGGCAGACTCGTGGACCGGTGGTCCGAGCGCGACGCCGACGACTTTGCCCGCCGTAACGCCGGTGGGCCGCACCTCGCCTCGGCTCTCCGGAGAATCTACGCCCTGGTGCCGCCCGTCGCGCGCGACCGGCCGGTGGAACGGGCCGCCGGTTCCCTGGCCGACCGCCTCCGGCGGATCGAGGGTTAACCCGGCGGAGAGAGCGGGGCTGTACAATCCACCCCGCTCCTGAACCGCGGCCGAGGGCCGCCCGTTCGTATCCGTTGCGGAGGTGTCCATGGTCCACCGGTCCGTCCGAGTCGTCCTGCTCCCGTTGCTTCTGCTCGCCGGCTGCCCCTCGGCACCACCGGCCCCCGCCGGCGACGGGAGTGCCGAGGTGTTGAAGGTCCTGAAGGAGGATCGTGAGGCGCGCCAGCGTGAGTTCAACGCCCTGGCCCGGAGGATCACGGGCCTCGAGGAACGGGTGCAGGACCTGCTCACGGCCATCGAGTTCCTCGCCGTGGACGTGGACGCCATCAAGCGCACGACCTGGGATCTGCTCCAGAGTCGCGGGGCGGGTGACGAGGCGGCGGAGCCCGAGGCGCCGGAGTCCTACCGGCGGATCTTCACCCCGGAGACCCGGGCCGCGTTGGAGAAGGCCGCGGCGGAGAAGGGGATCCGGCTCCTCGCCGATCGCGTGGAAGTGCCCGGAGTCATCGTGCAGAACCGGGCGATGCTCGAGTTCTTCGCCGTGGCCGCCGGCGGCAAGGAGCACGAAGCGGTCGTGGCGCTCCTCGGGAGCGGCGGGACCGAGGGCGGCCGCCGGGTGGAGGGGTTGCCGAGCATGCTCAATGCCTGCATCCTCGCCCTCGGCTACGAGAAGGGCACGCCGGTGCGGACCTCCCCGGACGGGAAGGTCCTGCCGCCGCAGGGGGAGACGATCCGCATCTACCTGGAATGGGACGCGGAAGGCGAGCGGGTCCGGGCCCGCGCCGAGGACCTCGTCTACAACCTGCGGGACAAGTCGCCGATGGCCCGGGACAAGTGGGTCTACGTGGGATCGAGATTCGAACGCAACTACGCCACGGGAGAGGTCGTCTGGGTGGCCGACCTGACCGGCGACGTGGCGGCCACGTGGTCCTGGCCCTACACGATCATCGACAACACCACCCTCGAGGCCTCCGATGACTCCTTCTTCACCTGCTTTACCCCCCGCCTCCCGCCGGTGGGGACGCCGGTGACGTTCGTCGTCTGCCGCGATCCGCTCCCGGCAAGGGAGTTTCCGGAGTGGAAGGAGGAGGTGCCCCCTGGCACCGCCCCGAAGTGAGAGCGTGAGCAGGGATCCCCCGCGAGGCGGATCCCGCCCGTCCACGGACCGGGCTGCCCCGGCGCGCGAACCCCGCCCGTTCCTCGAGGCGACAAGGCTCGTCGCCCGGGCCCGCGCCGTCGTGACGCGGCGGGGCGCGTTCCGGGCGGCGGGCGCGGGCGTCGCGGCGGGGGCGCTGGCGGGAGCGGCGGGCGTGGCCGGGGGGCGGATCGCCGGGTTCGCCCCCGGGCCGTGGCTCCTCGCGGCGCTCGTGCCCGCGGCGGTGTGCTTCCTGATCCGGCTCCGCGGGGTCCGTCCGAGTCTCCTGTCGGCGGCGCTGCTCCTCGACCGGACGGCGGGCACCCGCGAGCGCTTCACCGCGGCGGTCGTCGCCCGGGACCCGGAGGTGCGGGATCTCGCCGCCGCGCAGGCTCTGGACCGGGAGCCCTTCCGGTCCGGGGGGATGCCCTTCCGGTTCCCGCCGTCGGCGGAGGGGCTTTCGGCGGTGGTCGCGCTGGCGCTCCTCGGCGTGGCCCTGCTGCTGGCCGGGGACGGGCCGGCCCCCGCACCGGACGGCGCCGCGGTGGGCCGTGCCGTCGCGCCGGGGTCGGCCCACGGGGCTCCGGGTCCGCCGGCCGCGGGCCGGCCCGCGGCGGATCCGGAACCCGGGGCGGTCGGAGAGCGGGACCCGGCCGTGACGCTCGCGGCGGGGGAGGATCTGACGGGGGAGGAGTGGGAGGCCCTGCATCGCCATGGGGTCCGCCCGGCGGAACTCGAGTCGGTGCGCGCCGCGGCGGCCCGCGGCGACGGAGAGGGGGCCGCCGCGGCCCTGCGCGAGGCCCTGCGCCGGGTCGCGTCCGCCCCGCCCGCCGCCGGAGCGGAGCGTGGGGACCCTCCGGTGGCGGCAGCGCGACCGGATCTTCTCGACTGGCCGACCTGGAGCCCCCGGTTCGACCGCGTGGTCCGCGACTACTTCACGCGCTAACAGCCCGTCGGCGTAAGCCCTCAGGCGCGCGGAAGCCTCTCGCCGACGGGCTGCTGGCGCGCGGTCCCCTCTCCCGCCGGTCCGCCGGCGGGCGGACGATTTCCGTGCTCCGCCGGAGGCGCGTCGATAGCATCGTTCCCCGTCAACCTTCCCGGAGTGCCCACTGATGTGCGGAATCATCGGAACGATCGGTCCCGGTCCGGCGTTCCCCGACCTGCTCGATGGCATGACCATCCTCCAGCACCGCGGCCAGGACGCGGCGGGCATCATCACGTACTCCGAGGATGGGTTCCACCTGAAGAAGGACCTGGGTCTGGCCCGGGAGGTATTCGGCCCGGGCTCCGGCGAGCGGCTCCGGGGCACCTACGGTCTCGGCCACCTCCGGTACACGACGGTGGGCGAGGGGCGGCGGGAAGACGCCCAGCCCTTCCTCACGAACTCCCCGTACGGCATCGCCATGTGCCACAACGGGAACCTCACGAACTTCGAACAGCTGAAGGATGAGCTCCACCGGCGCCACCGGCGCCACGTGAACTCCTATTGCGACGTGGAAGCCCTGCTGAACGTGTTCGCGCACGAACTCGACGTGCGCGGGCGGGAGGCCTTCGAGACGGCCGTCTTCCGGGCCGTGCGGGCCACGTTCCGCCGGGTCCGGGGCGCCTACTCCGCGATTGCGCTCGTCGCCGGGAAGGGGCTCCTCGCCTTCCGTGACCCCTTCGGGATCCGCCCCATCATCTTCGGCATGCGGCTGGGTCCGGCCGGGCTCACCTACATGGTGGCCTCGGAATCCGCGGCCCTCACCGCCCTGCACTTCGAGATCGTCCGGGACGTGGCTCCCGGCGAGGCGATCCTGTTCACCCTCGACGGCAAGGTCGTCTCGCAGCAGCTCGTGAAGCCGCGCCCCCATCCCTGCATCTTCGAGTACATCTACTTCGCCCGGCCCGACTCCATCATCGACGACATCTCCGTCTACAAAGCCCGCCTCCGGCTGGGGGATTCGCTGGCGCGCCGGTGGATGGCGGAGGCGAACGGCCGGGAAGTGGACGTCGTCATCCCCGTCCCTGACACCTCGCGTCCCGCGGCCCAGGAACTGGCCTTTCGACTTCACAAGAAGTGCCGGGAAGGGCTCCAGAAGAACCGCTACATCGGGCGGACCTTCATCATGTCGCAGAACCGCGAGCGGCAGCGGTCCATCCGCTACAAGCTGACCCCGATGCGCCTGGAGGTGGAGAAGAAGAGCGTACTGCTCGTGGACGATTCGATCGTCCGGGGGAACACGTCGCGCGCGATCGTCGAGATGCTCCGTGACACCGGCGCGGAGGAGGTGCACTTCGCCTCCACCTGTCCGCCGCTGCGCCACCCGTGCGTCTACGGGATCGACATGTCCGACCGGAACGAGTTCATCGCGAACGGCCGGACGGAGCCGGAGGTGGCCGAGAGCATCGGTGCCGATTCGATCCTCTACCAGACGCTCGACGGCATGACGCAGGCGGTGGGGGGCGGGAAGCCGGGGATCCGGCGGTTCTGCCGGGCGTGCATGGACGGTCGCTATCCCACGCGGATCACCCCGGAGGAGATCGAGGGGGTCGCCCGGGAGCGGGTCGGGTCGCGCACCAGGCTGGAGGCCGAAGATGGCGAAGCTGATCGTCCGGACCGGTGAGAAGGCCGGGATGGAGTACGAGGTGAAGGAGGGGACGGTCCTCGGGCGCGAGGCCGGGGTGACGGTCCCGATCCTCGACCCCAAGGCGTCGCGGCGTCACGCGCAATTCGGCGTGGAAGGGTCGCAATTCGCCCTGGAGGACCTCGGATCCACGAACGGCACGTTCGTGAACGGGAGCCGCATCACCCGGCAGCGGTTGCACCACGGTGACGTCGTCCGGATCGGCGCCACGGAGTTCCTCTACAACGACCCCGCGAACCGTCGCCCGGAAGCGCCTTCGCCTCCCGCCGCTCCTCCCGCGCCGCCCGTCGCCCCGGCGCCGGCGAAGAAGCCGATCCAGATCACGCCCGCCCACCGCCGCCCGCGTCCCGGCCCGCGCCGGCACTGACCGGAGAGATCGCTACGGCAGGTCGGCGCGATAGGCGAAGACCTGCGCGGGGTCGATGTTCTCCATCACCGATTCGAGAAGGGCCCGGGGATCGCGGGAGAGGAGACCGGAGAACACGACCTTGCCTTCGAGCCGGATCGTGAGGGGGGAGCGCGGATCGAACATCTCCTCCGCGAGCAGGACGGAGAGGCCCATGGTGGCGACGCCCCGGATGTCGACGACGTTGTCCGCGATCGAGGCGACGATCCGCCCGTTGCGGCTCGACGTAGACGTGGTCGTACCCGCCGGGGTGCTCCTTCGAGAGCGCGTCGAGTTCCCGGGCGACGGCGCGGGAATCGCCCACGCCCACGCGCGGATCCTGGTCGTAGTGGGTGATGAAGCACCCGGTGTTGAGGAGGTTCGCCACGAAGCCGCCGGGCACTTCGAACTCCCCGGGCTTCACCTCGACGCCGTGGCAGCCGCCGGCGTTCGGGCTCACCGCCGCGAACAGGTCCGCGTGGCGCAGTCCGATGTGGTAGGCCCCCGAGCCGCCCAGGGAGTGCCCCGCGATGTAGACGCGGTTCGTGTCGATCGGAAAGGCGCGCTTCAGCTCGGCGAGCACGGCGATGACGAACGCCTCGACGTCCGGTGACTGCCAGGTGGTCTCCCGGCCTTCGAGGTTCGCGGTGGGGAAGACGCCGATCAGCCCCTTCCCTGTGGCGCCACCCCACTGGCCCGCCGCGCTGCCGCCTTCGCCGACGCCGGGCCCGCCGCCGTGGAGGCCGATGAACACGCCCTTCCGCCCGCCGCCCGTCCCCGAGAGCTGGTAGGTCCCGGGGAAGCGGGGGAATTTCGCCGTGCAGGTTGACTTCCCCTCGGACTTCGGCCCCTCCCGGGCGACCGCGAAGAGGGCTTTCACGACGTCCTTTTGCGGCTTGTCGGGAATGGGCCCGAGCGCCCGGGCGCGGTCGAGGACCTCGTCCTTCCCCTGGGGGTCGGTCTTCCCGGCATACTCGCGCGCGAGGGCGCGGAGGGCCTCGGTCTTCGCCTCGTCCCAGGGCGGCTCCGGCCCGGCGGGACCGGCCCGCGCCGGGAGGACCCCGAGGAGGAGGCACATCGCGAGCACCAATCGCATGGAGGAGATTGTATCCGGTCTGGCGACCCCGCGAATCCGGCTGTCGTGACCCCACAGACCTTGCCGCATATCGGGCCTGAAATGCGCAAGGCGTTCGCAGGGTGGATGCCCCCTGACGCGCGGCTCGCGCCGGAGCGGGGGTGGGGCGTCGGGGGCGCGGGAGGGTTCGGCGTGGCCGGCGGGGCGTCTCGGGGGAGGGCGACCGGCGGCACCCACCGGAGGCGGTCAGCGGGCGAGCATCTCCTTCGCGGCGGAGGAGACGTTGCCGTCGCGATCGGCGGCGTCCACGGTGATCACGACAATGTGCCACGAGAGCGAGTCCGAGGTCTGGAGCCTGGAGTCCGGAGGTCGACGAGAGCACCTTTCAGGCCGTTCCTCCAGACTCCGGACTCCGGACTCCAGACTCGTTCCGGCGGCCACCGGCCCCCGCGTGGCGTACCGGGTCATGTGGGCGAGGCACGCGGGTTCGGTATTGAGGATGGAAACGCTCCTCGAGAAGCGGTGCCGGTGTGGAATGGACGGCTCTCGCGCGATACGGATGTTGTCCACAGCGCGGGCGCCGCCCGCAACCCTGTCGCGACGGGCGCCGCCCGCAACCCTGTCGCGACGGGCGGCGCCCGCGCTGTCGATCAAGCGGGGGAGGCAGATCCTCCCCCGCGTCGGCCGCCTGCGGCGTCCTCCCCCTCCTCGCCGCCTGCGGCGGCGGGCGCCTGCGGCGCTCGCTCTCGCGAAATGCGCGAGCGGCGCGAAGATTCCGAGGGTGTGTAGTACAGTCGCGAGACAACCGCCACGGTGCCCTCTGCCGGGCATGACAATGCCTCGGCGGCGGAAAGAAATCACCTGTCACCGTATTCTCAAGGTTGCGCTTCGCAGGACGGCGACGTGGAGGCTATCGCGCCCCCCGCGGATCGTGAGTCCCCGGTGGCACGGTAGATTCGCTCGCAACGTGGCCGAAGATCCCGGAGGATGCGAGCCACGACCTTGCGACTCGCCACCCCGGTGCGGGCCATGATCGCGTCGAGTCCCTCCCCGTCCATCCGCATGGTCAGGACCTGCCGCGGCAGCTCGGGCAGGGAGTCGAGGAACTCCTGGATCAAGGCACGCATCTCTCGGTCGGTCGCATGTCTCTCGGGACCCGCATCCGGCGAGACAGCGTCCGGCGGAAGGGGCAGACAGGAGCCACGCGCACAGAGCCGGCGCAAGGCATTCCTGACGATTCCACCGAGAAAGGCATCCAAGGAGTGGCAATCGTCGTACTTCTGCAACGCTCCGCCCCATAGCCTAACGAGCGCGATAGAGAGAACTTCTGCCCGTTGAACTCCGGGCGGCAGACGGACCTGGTCCAGGACGGCGCAGACCCGGCGGCAGAGACCAATCCAGGCGCCTTGGTAGCCCCCTCCCTGGATGCAGGCGGCGAGGAGCGGTAGCTCGGGCGACCCCAGATGTTTCTGCACCAAGGACATCATCTCGGTACACGGGCGATCCAGGCGGGTGGCTTCGGACGTGGCCAGATGGATCGTCATCTGCTGGATCTGGTTCGGATCAAGCCATGCGGCGAACCGCTCCCCAGCCTCCGCGGCACGTTCGTTGGCGCCGACGAACTCCGCTTGTGCAGCCTTGCACGCGGCCTGTTTCCGAGAGAGGAGAGGGTCCGAACAGCGTTCACCGAAGCGGCAGAAATGCATCGTCCATCCCTTTCATTTCACCCCGCTAGCCTACTCGATCGACCGCATTCGGCAAGAAGATCCAGGAATCTTGGGCCGGGGGTGCCTGGACGGAGGGAATAGGGATAGACGGAGGGCACGCTGTGTGCCTCCAGGTGAAACGCCTCAAGGCCGCGCCTGGGTGGGGACAAGCGACCTTCCGAATGGGTGGTTCTCGGCTCGGGGGCACACAAATGTGCCTTCCCAACGGAAGGAGTGGAAGGCATGCCTCGTGCGATTTCGATCCTGCTGATCTTGCTTGCGACAAGCGCGCTTCCGGTGTTCGCAGTGACAAACGTGGGGATTCGGTTCACAGTGCCGGAGGAGCCTGCGGGCATCAACGACCTGCACGTGGACTTCAAGAGCGTTGGTTCGGTGACGGATGTGGAGCACATCCCGAACCCTCCGGCACCGGCCAGCGATGTCTCATGGCCGGTGGTTTCCTACGGCGGTGACACGGTGGACTTTTCCGGCGTCGCAGTTACTGCGGGACAAACGACCTCTTACAGGTTCGTCTTCAGCCTCACCGGTCTCATCTTCGGAGATGACTGGAAGACCCAGTACGTCCAGAGCGCGACTTGGACACGGAATGGCAAGGGCGTCGCTGACGCCAAGCCAAACATGACGCTGGTCGCCTACGAGTAGGGTCTCGTGAGTTTTCGGCTTGGGGCCTCAATGCTGGGTGCGCGGCGGGGGGATGAGGTCCCCGCCGCGCACCCCGCTCACCGAGAAAGGAGTCAGATGCGAAGGATCGAACGGGTTGTGATCTCCGCGGCTGCTATCGCGGTCGTTGCGCTCGGCATCGCGTTTTTCCAGAACGCCCACCCGCCTGCAGCACCTTCACCAAACCCGGCACCGCCCGACGCCGCGTCGGAAGGCATACGCCTTCACTCGCCCTCCTACGAGTCGATCGTGAAGCGAGATCGGGCGTTCCCGCGTGGGGATCAGACAGGGGAAGTACTCCGGGGTCAAGTACTCGGCCCCGATTCTTCCCCCGTGACCGACGCTATCGTCTATCTACTACCGAAGGTCGGGCCTGGAGTTGGGGCAGTGGAGGTCTTGGGGCATTGCGTTGTCGACGAGCAGGGCCATTGGTCCATGCCGGAGTGGGCCGACCCTCGTGGGCGGTGGGTTTGTGCCAACTCGGATTCGTACCTTCCTGGATTCCTCGATGGTGATCAGGTTCTTCGGGAGAAGAACAACGTCCTTGTTCTGCAGTCAGGACGGTGTGTGGCCGTTCATCTGACGGGCGATCGTGCCGTTGGGGAGCTGGGTACAACGGTGAAAGTAGATGCCTGTCCAGACAGCCAGGCGAAACGCTTTCCCGGCCCGGAGGACGAAACCAGCCCCTACAGGACAGTGGTGCTCGCTGAGGGAGTAGCGAGTTGTGTTGTTCCTATCGGGACGAAGGCGCGCGTCCGGGTTCGAGTGAGCAGACGAGGTGAAGTGCCTTCACCGGCAGAGGTCTGGCTCGAGCCTGGGCACGATCTTGCCGAGTTCACTTTGTCGCCGTCCTGTTCGGTGCGGATTCGCGTGTGCGACGCACAAACGAAGGCACCGCTCACCTCGGGAGTGAAGTATCAGATTCTCCGAAACGGCGAGGTCGTCGCCGGAGGGTACGGCCGAAGCCCGGACGGCGTGTTGCAGGCGACCGATCACCTGGGGGCCGAAGAGTACGCGGTCCGCGTGTATGCCGACGGGTACGTCGAGCGGCTCTATCCCGTTGCATTCGCGAGCGCCGGGGCTGTTGCAGAACTCCTGGTGGAACTTGCACCGAGCGTGGCGGCAGGGATGGAGTTGCAGTGGGAATCGGACATTGTGCTCGAGGGCAGTCCTTACGTGCTGGTTCGCGAGGTGACGAAGGTGCCACCGGTGTGGACAGTTGTCCAGAAGGTCGAATCGGGAGAGACCGGGTCAGCGGTGATACAGGTGCGATGCCCAGGGTTTTACGATGCAATCGTGGCCGATCGCCACTCGGGCCGTGCCGCATATGTGCCGCCGATTGACTTGCGGCAGGCAAGAGTCCCTGCGCGCGTCCGCTGGATGGACGGCCTGTTCGTCCGGCTCGAAGAAGTGGTCTCCGGCGACGAGGCTGTAGTTGAGATGGTTATTCGGGACAGTGCGCTGGGGAGCTTGCCCGTGTTCATTGTAGGACCGGAGAGTGACTCACTGATCGACGAGGGGGATGAGATGCGCTTGGGGCCGGCCGTCCGCCTGGGGCCTTATCCACTGGAGTCCGTGCATATGGAGGGTTACGCTACAAGCGGGAGAGACAACGTCAGGCGTTGGTTCTCCCGGAGTGCCGTGGGGCGGTAGCCCCTTGCGCCCCGAAGAGTCGCGTTGAACATCGAGGCGTTCTCTGTTCCCGCTGATCCTCCGGAGAGGGATAGGAAAAGGGATAGGAGATGGTATCGGGCCATGCCGAGCAGCCTCTCTGGCCTGGGGCCTCGCTGGTGCGAACAGAAAGGCGAACTCCGCCCATCGCGCCCCCCTCCCGCCCCAGTTCCTGACTCCCGTTTCCGGTCGATGCCGGCTTCTTCGCCTTCCCAGCGCGGTTCCCGCCACCCGAACCCCCTTCCGCCCCCCGTGAACCACTCCCCCGCCGTCCCGAACCCCTCTCCGCGGACAGACCCTCCCTGCCCTCGCCCGTGGGGAGCGATGGCGGGGGTGGTCCGCGGTCGGCGGTGAGACCCGGGGGGCTCGCCGCGGCGGCCTTCACGCCGCCGGCGGGTCGCGGGCGTGGAAGAGGTCCTCCGGGGGGTTGGCCTCCAGGTGGCGCAGGATCTCGTCGATGACCGAGGCCTCGGTGAAGAAGGCGACGATTTCCAACAGTCTGGAGTCTGGAGTCCGGAGGTCGACGAGGCCATCTCGCAGGTCGTTCCTCCAGACTCCGGACTCCGG
>JALOQY010000032.1 GCA_025459285.1 Planctomycetota bacterium
AAGCTGCAGGCGCAGATCTTCGTCGACGGGCGGATGGTGGGAGTCTCCCCCGTCCAGGTGTGCCTCGAGCCCGGGGAGCATGAGGTGGAGGCGGTCGCGCCGGGCATGCATTCGCCCCCCGTGCAGATCGTTGCGACCCGGGGCCACACCGAGCGGGTCGTGTTCTCGCCCGTCATCCTCAATCCCGACAATCGCGTCGTGGTGGACGAGCTGGAGAGGTCCATGGGCCAGACTCCCACCGATCTGGACGCACCCCCACGAAAGCGCAGCGGGAGCGTCGCCGGCCCGCTCTTCCCCCGGGGATCCGTGCGCCTGACCGATCTCCGGCGGTTCGCCATCGAGTTCGACGACCCCGTGAACGTCCCGGAGGGCGAGATCCGGTTCCTCCGGGGGGACGAGGTGCTGGGCGTTGCCGTGGCGCCCGTGAGCCTGGGCGCCGGCTACGGCCCCCTCCCGGACGCGCTGGTCCGGGCGCTTCGGCCGGGAGACAAGGTCCGCTGGGGCTTCTGGGCGGCGACGGGGGAGAGCCCTCACGGGACCGCGGAGTTCGAGGTCGTCGACGACCCGGTCGTCGATTTCGAGACCCGCCTCGCCGCCGTGGGCGCCGGTCAGCCGCCGGCGGCGCTGGCCCACCTGCGGTGTGACGAACTGCTCCGGCAGGGCCTCTTCACCGCGGCCTACGAGGAGGCGGTCCGCGTCACCATGAGCCGTCCGCAGAGCGCCCGCGCATGGCGGGTGCGGATCGAAGCCCTGGACCGGATGGGTGCCGACCTGTCCCGCCTGCGCGCCGAGGAACTGGTGAGCTGGGATGCACTGCCGGACGAGGAGCGGGAACGGGCGATGTCGCATGGTAGAGGCAGTCCCAGGTAGAGCTGGCCCGCTCCGGGCGTGGAGGCGGTGGTGGGCGATCGGACAGGGCGGTTCGGTTCGACACTGGCAGGCGGCCCGTTCCGTATCGGCGGGCTGGCGGCCGTCTTCGCCCTCCTCGCGCCGGAACCGCTTCTTCCCGCGCCGAGCGCCGTCCGGTCGAGAGATCCGTGGATGGCAGTGGATGACCTTCTCGCGACCGGCAACGTTCCCGGGGCGCGGGCCCGCGCCGGGGACTCCGACGGGCCGGGGGCCGAAGCGCTGCGCCGATACATGGATGCGCCGACCTCTCGGAGATCTTCGAGGAGCAGGGGGACTTCGCGCGGGCCGAGGAGTCGTGCCGGCAGCCGCTGGCCGCCGCGGCCCTCGATCCGCTGCTGCGCGCGCAGGCCCGGCTCCAGCTCGGACAGGTAGTCGGCCGGCGCGGGGCCGCGACTTCGGCCCGCGCCCTCGAGGCGGTTACGGCCGGATCGACGCGAAGGCCGCGGTAGTCCGGGCGCGCTCCTTGCGTCCGGCCCCGTGAGGGGTACAATCCCCCGGGGCGCGGGATCGTGGGCAACCGCCAGGGTGCCTCGGATGGACGAGTCGGGAGACGGCCGACTGACCGAGACGCTGCTGCTCCTCGACCGCGCCCGACGCGGGGACGACGGGGCGAGAGAGAGCCTCTTTCAGCGGCTGCGGCCTCGACTCGTGCTGTGGATCGCCTCCCGGCTGTCCGCCGAACTCCGGGCTTCCACGGATCCGGAGGATCTGGCGCAGGAAGTCCTCCTCGCCGCCCATCGGGGCCTCGATCGCCTCGACGGAGAGGGCGGACCGGCGTTCTACGGGTGGTTCTTCCGGATCGCCGAGAACCGCATCCGGGACCAGGTCGACTACTTCCGGGCGAAGAAGCGGCAGGTCGTGGCGCGGGCCGAGGATCCCCCGACCTCGCCTTCGATGGCCCTCGAACGCGACGAGACGCTCGCGCGGATGCGGGAGGCCATCGGCAGGCTCCCGGATGACTACCGGGACGTGCTCCGCCTCCTGCGTTTCGAGGAGCGAGGAGTCGCCGAAACGGCCCGGCTCCTCGGCCGGTCCGAGGGGGCCGTGCGGATCCTGCACCTCCGGGCGCTCCGGGCGCTCCGCCGGGAGATGCTCACGCACTAGCAGCCCGTCGGCGTAAGCCATTGAGCGCATGGAGGCCCGTCGTCGACGGGCTGCTAGAACCGGAAGATGAACGACATCTGGACCCGGAGACTGTCGCCGGCTTCCTTGCCGGCGTAGGTCGTGCGCCAGGAGAAGAGCTCGAGGCCCACCGATGTCCCGGCGCCGAGCGCGTAGAGGGCGTGGACGAAGATGGCGCGGTTCCGGGCACGGGCGCCGAGGTCCACGTCGCCCCGGGAGACGCGCTCCCGCGATGCGCCGAGTCCGAAGGTCCACCCGGAGAACGGGCCGATGGCCGCCGCCACCCAGCCGCCGGCCGCGGCGATCCCGGTGAGGGACGTCAGGTTCACGCCCTGACCGATCCCCCCCACGTACTGGTCGAGGTTCTCACCCCGGTGGCACTCGCCCTTCAGGGTGAGCCAGTCCGCGACGGGCAGGGCGAAGTCGAGACACACCGACCAGCTCTCGATGTCCTCGTGCGATCCATCCTTCGCGGTGTCGTACTGCTCCTGCGCGACGTGACCCGAGACGCCGAGGGTCGCCGGTCTCCCGCCGATCAGGGGCCGGGTGATAGCGGCGCGGCCCTGCCCGCCCGGGGTGCCCGCGTCCTGGCCGCTGTCGAGCGCGCCGAACGCGGAGGACCGGCCGATCGAGCGCGTGGCGGCGACGGCGCACTCGAGGGTCGTCGACTCCGCGACGGCGAACTTCCCGGTCAGGCGGACCTGGGGCCGCCGATAGCCGATGTTGCCCGCCCACCACAGGACGGCGCTGTTCAGCGTGTAGGGCAGCTGCGGCGCGATGACGTCCCACGTCTGCCCCGCGAGGAGGGAGAGCCCGAGGTCGGCCCAGTCGATGGTGAAGAAGGCGTGACGCAGCATCGGCTGCGGCTTGTTCTCCGCGCCGTCGCCGTAGAAATCGAGTTCGACCTGGGCGGAGGTCTTCGCGCCGGCCGCCGGGGGGCCGCGCAGTTTGAGCCCGAGGCGCGTGTCGCGGGCGGTGACGTTGCCGTCGTCGTCGTTGTGTCCGTCTTCCTCCGACTCCACCCAGCGGGCGAGGTTGCCGGTGCTGGTCCGCGCCGTGTCATAGGCCGCGTCGACCTTCACGAACCCGTAGAGCTCCACGTCCACCGTGGACAGGACGGGCTTCAGTCCCTTCTCCGCCGCGGGCCCGTACTCGCGGGCGAGCGATTCGAGGAGACGGTCGGTCTCGGCGTCGAGGTCCGTGCGGGGTGCGCCGGTGGTTGGCGCCGCGTCGAGTCGGCGCAGGACCTCCGCGAGCTGCTCCTCGAGGCGCTGGACCCGATCGCGAAGCTCGACGTTCTCCCGGCGCAGGTCCCCGGTCTCGGCAGAATCGCCGGCCAGCGCCGCGACGGGAAGGAGCGCGGTGGCGGTGGCGATCAGGAAGAGGGCTCGGGTCACGTGATCCTCCGGGAGGATGGCCGGAAGCGCGATATTCTATGTCTCCCGAAACCCGGTCCCACGGAGAGGACGAGGGTCCGCCGGAGGGATCGGCCCCGACCGCCCCGCAGGCGTGAGGTGTTCATGAAGCTCGCGATGCCCGTTTTCCCGGCCGTCTTGCTCCTCGCGGTCCTCGCGACGGCGTGGGCCGGACCCGTCGATCCCTCCATCGGGCTCTGCACCAGAAAGGACGAGTTCGCGAAGCGGCTCGCCGCGCTGGACGCGAAGGTGGCGGAGCTGTCGGCGGCGAAGGAGACGACGAAACGGAAGAAGCTCGTCGCCGCGCTCGCGAAGTCGGCGGAGTCCGAGATCGAGGGGCTCATGCGCTACCGCGAGGCGGCGCTCGTCCCGGTCTTCGCCGAGGTGCTCGCGAAGTCGAAGAAGTGGTTCACGCGCTCCCGGTCGGCCTGCGCCCTGAAGATGCTGGGGGATGCCTCCGCCGTGCCGGTGCTCATGGAGGCCCTCGACGACGCCGATCCGCTCGTGCGGGAACAGGCCGCGAGCGCGCTCGGCCACCTGGGCGGGGCCGAGGCGAAGCCGGCTCTCGAGGCCAGACGAGGGAAGGAGAAGGACCCCTTCGTCCTCGCGGCGCTCGAGGCCGCCTCGCGGGTGGCGGGGGGAGAGAAGCCCTACGGATCCCGCGCGGACGGCAAGGTCTGGGCCGAGACCGTCGAGGGGCCGGAGGGCGCGCGGCGGGTGGCGTATGCCTGGGCCCACAAGGGGCAGAGCCTCTTCAACGACTACGACGCCAGGGTCCTCGAGTACCCCGCGGCGGAGCGGTTCGTCTACCCCGTCCTGAAGTACCGGGAGGACCTCTTTGCCGGCTACCCCCGCAACTCCTTCGGCGCCGGCGGGACGCATGCCGGCGAGGACTGCGCGTGGTTCCGGGAGGGCTGCGGCTACTACGCCATCGCTGACGGGGTCGTCCGCATGGTGCAGGGAGCGGGCGGCGACTGGGGCTTCCTCGTGGTGCTCGAGCATCGCCGGCCGGACGGGAGCTACCTCACCTCCGTATATGGCCACGCGGCCTTCGACGTCCTCGTGAAGCCGGGCGAGACCGTGCGGTGCGGCCAGAAGATCGCCACCCAGGGCCTTTCCGCGAGCATCGAGAACGGCGGCTACGGGTCGCACCTGCACTTCGGTCTCGGCGCGGGACCGTTCCGCCGGCCGGCGGGCCTCGCCGCGGGAGACCTCGTGGACGTGGACCTCGGCGAGGGCAGGAAGGGACGTGCCGCCGTGGTCCGGCTGGTCTACTCCCTGGAGCAGAACTCCCATGGCTTCCCGCGGACCGCGTTCGTCGTGGAGAACGGGGACGGCTCCGAGCGGACCGTGACGGTTCCGGACCAGCCGGTGAAGGACGAGATCGCGTGGTTCCAGGCCTACGTGAAGGACTGCCGAGGCTGGCTCGATCCCCAGAAGCTCCTGCCGGAGATGGTGGAGGGGATGGGCGGGCGGGCGCGGTGAGCAAGACCCCGGACGATGTGCCGGAGGCCGCCGGCGATCCCACCGGTCGGCTCGATCGGGCCCTAGTGCAGTTGGCGCCGGTGAAGCGCGCACTCGTTCGCGCCTCCGGCCGGGCCGCCGCGCGCGTGCGCTCCTGCGACGGCTGCCCGGCGAAGTGCTGCCGCGCGGGACTGAACTCGATGAAGATCACGCGGATCGAGGCGGAGGCGCTGCGGCGGCGACTGGTCGGGCCGGACCTCGCGCCGCTCGTACCGGAGATCCTGCGCCGGGCTGAAGCGGAGGTCGCGAGGCGTGGGCTCAAGGACGGTCCCTCGGCCACCTACGACTGCCCGCTCCTGTCTCCGACGGGGCGCTGTCTCGTGCACGGTCCCGCGCAGCCCGCGGGTTGCCTGACCTTCCGGCCGGTCCCCGATGGCGGCTGCGAC
Source organism: Planctomycetota bacterium (assembly GCA_025459285.1). GTDB lineage: Bacteria > Planctomycetota > JAJSAM01 > JAJSAM01 > JAJSAM01 > Prado167. The sequence continues at coordinate 5,357 of JALOQY010000032.1, forward strand.
CACGATCTGCCCCTGTTCCACCGGAAGGAGCCGGAGATCGCGCGGGCCGAGAGAGCCGCGTGGGGCCGGCTGGCCCCGGTCCTCAGCATCCCCGAGGCCCTGCTCCGTCTCTTCCGACGCTGACAGCCCGTCGGCGTAAGCCCTCATGCGCGCAGAGGCCCCTCGGCGACGGGCTGCTAGCGCCGCGCCGCCCGGTCGAGGGCGGCGAGGAGGTCCCGGCAGAGGTCGTCTTCGTGCTCGATCCCGACGGAGAGGCGGATGAGGCCCGCCTCGATCCCGCGCGCGGCGCGCTCCGCGGCGGAGACCGTGGCGTGGGTGCCGCGGTTCGGATCCTCGATCAATGTGCCGATGTAGCCGAGCGACACCGCGATGAGAAAGAGGCTCGAGTGCGCGGCGAGGTGATCGAGGAGCGCCCGTCCGCGTTTCTCCCGGACCGCCTCCGTCTTCCCGGCCATGACGAAGGAGAGCATGTGGCCGGGGGCGAATCGACCGTACCAGTCGAGGAGCGTGCGAGTGGCCAGCCGGTGCTGGGGGAACGACCGGAGGCCCGGATAGTGGACCTTCGAGACCGCCGGATGGGCATCGAGGATCTCCGCGAGCCGGCCCGTGTTCTCCTGCATCTTCCGGATGCGGAGTGCCAGCGTCCGCAGGGACTTCGTGAGGAGGAGGTGGGCATGTTCGGGGGTCATGCACCCGCCGTGGTTCTTGCGGTAGAGGAAGAGGTCCTTCCAGTACTTCCACGGGATGACCGCCACGCCTCCGAGGCCGGCGGAGAAACCGTTGATGCCCTTCGTCGTGGCGTGGACCACGATCGTGTCCTCGAGCGGTTCGCCGAGCGCGAAGGGGTTGCAGCAGTAGGGCGTGGCGAAGGTGTTGTCCACGACCAGCGTGATCCGCTCGCCGGGGAGCCGCCGGACGTTCTCGGCCGCGAGGAGCTTCTTCACGGCGAAGAAGTCCGGCATTCGCAGGGACGGGTTGCCGAGGGTCTCGAGGTAGACGACCCGGGTCCTCCGGGTCAGGCGCGCGGCGATCTCCCGGATGTCGTCGGGGGGCACGAAGGAGACCTTCACGCCCATGAGCGGCATCGAGGAGGTGAAGAGGTTGTCCGTGCAGCCGTAGAGGGGCACGCCCGCGACGATCTCCGCCCCCGCGAAGAGACGGAAGCCCACCGCGCTGGCGATCGCGCGCATGCCGTCGGAGAAGACGATGGCCGTGTCGCCGCCCTGCGCGAGGGCCAGGGCCTCGCAGAGTCTCCACTCCAGGGCCGAACCGAGCCGGAGGTAGATCTTCGCCGCCCCCTCCGGGATCCGGCGGTCGTGGGGCGGATCCGAGTCGATGATCGACTGGAACCGCGCGCCGAGCGCTTCGGCGTCCGGAGCGCGGTAGGTGGAGGACGAGGGGACATCGGGCACCACCGGCCCGTCGCCGTCCGGGTCCGGCAGGTGGAGGAGGCGGCTCTCGATGGTGTTCCCGCGGCCGGCGAGTCGTTCGCGGAGTGCGTCGAGGTCGGGTTTCATCAGAAGAGGACCTCCGTGTCGCGTCCGGTGATGCCGCTTTCCCGGAGGTAGCGTTCGGCGGCCTGGGCGACCGTGGCCACGAGGTCCTCGTTCACCCAGGGTTTCGTGATGTACCGGTTGAGGATCTCCTCGTTGAGCGCCCGGATCACCACGTCGATGTCCGAATAGCCCGTGATGAGCATGCGGATCGAGCCGGGTTCGAGCGCCTTGATCTCGGTTAGCAGTTCGATGCCCGTACGGCCCGGCATCCGCTGGTCGCAGAGGACGAGTTGCGGCCGATGCTCGCGGAAGAGCCGGAGTGCTTCGTCCGGGCCGCGCGCCGTCAGGACCTCATAGCGGTCTCGAAGGAGCTCTCCGATCGCCTCGAGGATCTTCAGCTCGTCGTCCACCACGAGGAGCCGGAGGCGGACCTCCGCGTCCTTGCCGCCGCGCTGCCGGTACTGTTTCCAGCCGCTCATGTGCGAGCCTCCTTCTTCTCCTCCGCGAGGGGCAGCCGGACGAGGAACGTCGTGCCCTGGCCGGCGCGGCTCCGGAAGGTGATCTCGCCCCGGAGTCCTTCCACGATCCTATAGCAGATCGCGAGTCCGAGGCCGGTCCCTTCCCCGACGGGCTTCGTGGTGAAGAACGGATCGAAGACCCGCGACCGGATCTTCTCGGGGATGCCCGGCCCCTGGTCCTCGATCGTGAGGCAGGCCCGGTCGCCTTCGCGCCGCGCGCGGATCCCGATCGTGCCGCCGGGGGGCGAAGCATGCACGGCGTTGGTGAGGAGGTTCATCACCACCTGGTCGAGGCGCCCGCTGACGGCGAGGGCGGGCCGGCGCAGCCGGAGGTTCGTCACGATCCGGATGTCGCGCTCCCGGATCGCCGGCGTGAGGATCGACAGGACGCGGCGCACGCTCTCGGCCACATCCACCGGACCGGGAGGCTCCCGGCCCGGATGGGAGAACGCCGAGAGGTCCCGGACGATGTCCCTCACGCGGTTCAGTCCGTCCTCGGCGGAAGCGAGGAGCCGGATCGCCGGGGCGAGGAGGTCCCGCCCGCCGCCGGCTCGCTGCCCGGCGGCGTCCTCCAGATAGTCGAGGAACACGAGGAACCGGGCGCGGCGCTCCGCGCTGGAAAGTCGCGCGGCCTCCTCCCGATAGTCGGCCACGTCCCTCGCGAACACTCGTGTCTCCTCGAGGTCGGAGAGAAAGGTCTCCTCGATCGAGACGCGGGTCCCTTCGCCCACGGCGCCGTTGACGATGGGCCGGACCCGGGCGGCGCGGCGTTTCACGTCCGCCGCGGCGAGCCGCTCCATGACCATCCCGAGATTGGCGCAGGCCCAGGAGAGGGGGTTGTTCATCTCGTGGGCGACGCCCGCCGCGAGCCGGCCGAGGCTGCCGAGTTTCTCCGACAGGAACAGCCGCTCGCGGGCCTTCTCCAGTTCGGCGCTGCGCTCCCGGACCTTCTCCTCGAGTCGGCGATTGAGGAGGAGAAGGTCCTCCCGGGCGCGCTTCAGCCGCAGGAGGACACCGATCCTCGCGAGCAGTTCGCCGCGGTCGAAGGGCTTCCGGACGTAGTCGTCCGCGCCCAGGTTGAGCCCGTAGGCGATGTCCTCCGGATCGCGCCGGGCGGTGAGCAGGATGATGGGGACGAGGCGCGTCGACTCGCGCTTGCGGACGGTCTCCACGAGGTCGAAGCCCGACATGCCCGGGAGCCACAGCTCGGTGATCACGAGATCCGGCCGGTCCTGTTCGAGGATCCCGAGGGCGGTCGGTCCGTCCGGAGCGTGGAGGAAGCGGTAGCGGCTGTCGCGAAGGAGTTCGCGGAGGATCCCGGCGCTCACCGGTGAGTCGTCCACCACGAGGACCGCCTCCCCGTGACCGGCGGCCCGGCGGCGGAACCGGGCGGCTCGTTTCACCGGGCGGGGCTGCTCCGGAGGGGCGATCCCCTCCGCGTCGCTGTAGGCCTCGAGGACCGTGAGCCGCGCCGCGCGGTCCGCCGGGAGCTCGTAGGTCACTTCCTCGGCGAGCTTTCGTCCGTCCGGGCTCACCCGCTTCATCGCCGGCAGGAGGCCGGACCCGCAGGTGGGGAGCGTGAACCAGAACGTGGAGCCCTCCCCGAGCCGGCTCTCGAGGCCGATCTCTCCCCGGTGGGCCTCGATGATCTTCTTGTTGATGGAGAGGCCGAGTCCGGTGCCCTCGAGCACGGGACTGATCTGGCCACCCGCGCGGCGGAACTGCTCCCAGACGATCTGCTTCTCGTCCTCGGCGATGCCGACGCCGGTGTCGGAGACGTCGATCCGGACGAGCGCGTCAGCCGGCCGGGCGGTGATCGCGATCCGCCCCTTCCGCGTGTAGCGGATCGCATTGCCGAGGAAGTTCAGCAGGACCTGCCGGATCTTGCGGAGGTCTCCGTGGACCGGGGGGAGATCAGGGCTCACGGCGCACTCGAACCGGATTCCGGGCTTCCCCTCGAGGAGCGCCCCGGCGAGCGGGGCGATCTCGAGGATCAGATCCTCGACGCGGAAGTGGACGAACTCGTAGAGGATCTCCCCGGTCTCCAGCCTCTCGATCTGGAGGAGATCGTCCACCAGCCGGCCGAGTTGCTCGGCGGAAGCGCGGATCAGGCCCACGTGGTCCCCCGGCGCCGGGCGAGCCGCGGCGCCGGCCGTTCCGTGGGCGATCTCCGCCAGCGCCCGGATGTTCTCGAGCGGCGTCCGGATCTCATGCAGCGTGTCGATGAGGAACTGCTGTTTCTGCCGGAGTGTCCGGATCAGGTCGTCGCGTCTTCCGCCGGACATCGCGGAGCCCTCCTTCGTCGCGTCGAAACGCTGCCGCGGCCTCCGTCTGGTGCTATGCTCATTCCGGTACGATCATGGTCCGATTCGACTTGAACCGCATCTGCATCGCCGGCTTCGTCCTGTTCGGCGTCGCGCTGGTCCTGTTCGCCATTGACCACCAGACCGAAGGCTCGCTCACGATGGGGCGGGTGTTCGGTCCGGACGCGCCATGGGCTCCGATGCCGGTCTGGATGATCATCGTCATTCTCTCGGCGATCGTCTACCTCGCCGGGAGGGTGGTCTTCATCGCGCGCCACTACTCCGCCCGCGGGAAGGGGGAGCGGAAACCATGATCCGGCGGCGGGAAGTCGTTGACCACGCTCCGAGGAGACGAGTCATGCTCCGCGCCATCCTGGTCTTCTCTCTGATGTTCGCCGGACCGGTCCTGGCGCAGGAACTCACGCCGGAGCAGGCTCGTGAAGCCGAGGCCCTCATGGCGAAGGGGGTCGGGCTGTTCGACCGGCAGGACTACCCCGAGGCGATCCGGGTCTTCCTCGAGGCGCGGGAGATGAACCCCTTCGACGTGCGCGCGCCGTTCTACCTCGCGCAGTGCGAGGTCAACCTCTGGATGGGGGATCAGGACGAAGCGCGGGCGCCGCGGATCGAGGAGTACCTCGAGGAAGCCCGGCGTATCGACGAGCAGTTCGGGGGCACGTACTACCTGATCGGGGTCTTCGCCCTCCAACTGCGGGATTACCGTCGAGCGCTGGACGGCTTCCTGGCGGCCCTGGAGCGGGGTTTCCAGGTGCGCACGGCACGGGGGAACGTCGCGTGGTGCCTGTTCCTCTGGGGTGTCTCGCTCGCCGGCGACCGGAACACGCCCATCGACCTCCCCATCCGGGTCTTCGACGACGCCCGGACTCGCCTCGAAGCCCTGAAGGACGACCTCCGCTACTCCCAGGCCGAGCGCGAGCAGTTTCGGGGGCTGTGGATGTCCTCCATGGTGAATCTCGTCGCGATGCACCAGAAGGCCGGGAATGCGCCCCGCGCCCTGGAGATCCTCGGAATCCTGATGAAGCTGGAACCGGACAACCCGCTGCACCACTACAACCTGGGTCTTCTCCAGGGCTCGCAGCAGAAGTCCGAAGAGGCGCTCGCGGCGTATGAGCGGGCCCTCGAACTGAACCGGGATCCGGAGTGGGTCGAGCCGCATCTCAGGATCGCCTGCATCCACTCCCTCGACGGGAAGTTCGATCGGGCCGAACACCATTTCGACCTCTTTTTCGCGAAGCACCCGGACCACGTCGAGGGCTGTTTCCGTCTGGCCGAGCACTACGTGCGGAAGGACGACCCGGAGCGGGTGGAGGCCACCTACCGCCGGTGCCTCGAGCTGGATCCCCTCGACCTGCGCAAGATGTACGGCCTCGGCCGGGCCCTGATCCGCCTCGGACAGGACGAGGAGGCCGAGATGTGGCTCGGGCTCTACGCGGCGCTCGAGGCCCTGCAGAAGGAATACGAAGTGGCCGAGGCAGCGAGGACCGGACGGATTCCGGAGTTCGGGACGCACGTTCCCTCGGAATTCGGTCCGACGAAGCCGTACCAGCCGGTGGAGACACCGAAGTGATGGGGGTGGTCCGCCCCGCGGCGATCGAGCGCCTTCTTCCGGACGTCACGGCGGCCGGATAGGATCCGCCGATGCGCATTCTGGACCGCCTCATCGCCCGGTCCCTGCCCGTCTTTCCCCGCTTCCTCGTCCGGTGGGTGGCGTCCCAGTACATCGCCGGCGAGGATCCCGCGGCCGCGCTCGACACGGTGGAGCGGCTCTCCCGGCATGGCGCCCGGGCCACCCTCGACCTCCTCGGAGAGGAGGTGACGGAGTCCGGCCAGGCGCGGGAGATCGCGCAGGGCTATCGCGAGGTCCTTTCGGCCATCGGTGGCCGGAATCTCCCGAGCGGTGTCTCCGTCAAGCTCTCGGGGCTCGGCGTGCGCCGGGACCCGGAGTTGGCCCGGGGTCTCCTCGGCGAGATCGTCGCCGCCGCGCGCGAGGTCCGTCGCTTCGTCCGGATCGACATGGAGGATTCGACCCTCACCGACACCACGCTCTCGATCTACCGCGGCCTCCGGGAGGACGGATTCGCCAACGTGGGGATCGTCCTCCAGGCGTGTCTTCGCCGCACGTTGGAGGACGCGGCGTCACTGGCCGATCTGCGACCCGACGTGCGCGTGGTGAAGGGGATCTACGTCGAACCGGAGGCCATCTCGCTCCGGGACCCGGAGGCGATCCGGGAGAGCTACGTACGCCTCCTCGACTTCCTGGTGGATAAGGGCTGCCGGGCGGCGGCGGCGACCCACGACGGGAAGCTCATCTTCGCGACGAAGGAGATCATGCGGCGGCGCGGGATCACTCCCGGCGGGCTCGAATTCCAGATGCTCCTCGGGGTGCGCGAGCGGCTGCGGGACGCCCTGCTCGCGGCCGGCCAGCGGGTGCGGATCTACGTCCCCTTCGGAAAGCTCTGGTACGAGTACAGCCTGCGCCGGTTGCGGGAGAACCCCGCGGTCGCGGGGCATGTGACGAGACAACTGTTCGGAAGGATCTTCGGCTTCGGGAGGAGGTCGCGGTGAAGAAGAAGAGGTCGAAGCTCGGGGGGCGGGAGATCGTTCCGCCGCCGATCGCGGGGGGCGAGCGGCTGGCCGACCTCGTGGACTCCACGTTTCTCGCCTACAACGCGGCGCGCCTGCGGGAAGGCTGCCGCCTCTTCACGGAGCGGATGCTCGCGCCGGACGTGACGGTGGGGCTGTCTCTCACGGGGGCGCTGACCCCGGCCGGCCTCGGGATGGCCGCGCTGATTCCGCTCATCCGGGCGGGCTTCGTGGACTGGGTCGTCTCCACGGGGGCTAACCTCTACCACGACACGCACTTCGGTATCGGGCTCTCGATGCATCAGGGCCAGCCGAACCTCGATGACGTGAAGCTCCGGCGGCAGGGCGTGGTGCGGATCCACGACATCGTCTTCGACTACGACGTGCTGCTCGAGACCGACGCCTTCTTCGCGCGGATGATCGAGGCGAGGGAATTCCAGAAGACGATGTCCACGGCGGAGTTCCACCATCGCGCCGGGAAGTGGGTCCGGGAGTGCGAGAGGGTCCTCGGGATCGAGAACCGGTCGTTCCTCTCCGCGGCCTACGAAGCCGGCGTACCGGTCTACACCTCGTCGCCGGGTGACTCCTCCATCGGTATGGGGGTGGCGGCGGCGGCACTGCGCGGGAACCGGCTCCGTTTCGACGTGAACCTCGACGTGAACGAAACGGCGGCCCTCGTCTACGGGGCCAAGAAAGGGGGCGGGCGCTCGGCGGTCGTGATCCTCGGCGGCGGGAGCCCGAAGAACTTCGTGCTCCAGACGGAGCCCCACATCCAGGAGGTGCTCATGCTCGCCGAGAAGGGGCACGACTACTTCCTGCAGGTGACGGACGCGCGACCCGACACCGGCGGGCTTTCCGGCGCGACGCCTTCGGAAGCGGTGTCGTGGGGGAAGGTCGACCCGGAGATGCTCCCGCACACGGTGGTCTGCTACCTCGACTCCACGGTGGCGCTCCCGATCCTCACGAGCTACGCGCTGTCCCGCCACGAGCCGCGCCCGCCGCGCCGGCTCTACGACCGTCGCAAGCCTCTCCTCGCCCGCCTCACCGCCGACTACCTCGCGAATCGCGCCGCGGCCGGAGAGTCGTGCAAAACCCGGGAAGATTGACCCTGGGTCAATCCTCCCGCCCTACTTCAGGGCCTCCATGCCCCGGAACTCCCGGTCGGGGCGGAGGTCGGCGATCGCGTCGCGGTCGGCGGGGGTCTCCCGGCCGGTCAGCAGGCGCGAGAGAAGTGCCCCGACGCCGGGGCCGAGCATGTAGCCCTGCCCGCACATCCCGGCGGCGAGGTAATACCCTTCGATCCCCGCGGCCCGGCCGAGGAGGGGCGAACCGTCCGGCGTCATGGGATAGAGGCCGCGCCAGACGCGCCGGATCTTCAGGTTCGCGAGGCGCGGGAGGAGCGCCACCATCCGCTTCGCGACCATCGGCAGGAAGACCGAGGTCGAGCGGTTGTCGGTGCCGAGGATCGGCGGATCGGGGGTGATGCAGAAGACCACCTGCCCCTCGGCGTTCTGATAGAAGTAGAAGTTCTTCGAGCCCGGGGCCGGGCGGATGTCCACCACCATGGGCTCCATGAAGCGTGCCACGGGTTCGGTGATCCCTGCCTCATGGCAGTCGGGCTCCACGGGGACCGTGAGCCCGGCCAGCGCCCCGATCTCCCGCGCCGCGGCCCCCGCGGCGTTCACGAAGACCGGCGCTTCGTAATGGGCCTTCGGCGTGTCGACCCCGCGGACCTTTCCGCCCTCCACCCGGATACGGGTCACCGGTTCCCGGAAGAAGAACCGTGCGCCCTTCTCCTCGGCCCGCCGCTTGAAAGCCGTGGCGCAGAGGAGCGGAGAGGCGGACCCGTCCTCGGGGGAGAAGGTGCCCCCGAGGAGACCTGCGGTGGCGACCCCGGGGACCAGTTCGACGATCTTCTCCGGACCGACCCAGTCGATGACGAGGCCGAACGTCTTCTGCTTTTCCACGAGCGTCCGGAGCATCGTCTCGATCGGCTCGGAGTAGGCCACGAAGGTGTAGCCGCCCCGGCGCCAGCCGATGTCATCGCCGGTGCGCTCCTTGAAGGAGGCGAAGAAGTCGATCGACTCCCGGCACAGCGCGATCTTGGCGCGGTCGGAGTGGGTCGCGCGGATGCCGCCGATGGCGGCGCGGTTCTGGCCGCGGCCGGGGGAGGCCTCGGGGTCGAAGACGGCGACCTTCACCCCCGCTTCCGCGAGGAAGAAGGCCGCCGGCAGTCCGACGGAGCCCGCCCCGGCGATGATGACGTCGAAGGCGGCGCTCATTCCTTCGACCCTCCCGCGAAGACGCCGAAGGGCACCTCCACGAAGAGGGGGCGTCGGGTATTCGGGGTGGTCTTCCCGGGGTCGACGCCCTCCGCCCGGAAGATCTTCTCGATGAGTTCGGGGCAGTTCTTCCCGCAGCACGCCCCCATGCAGACGCGGAGCTTCGCCTTCATCTCGTTCAGGTCGCGCGTGCCCTCGCGGACGGCCTTCCGGATGTTGCCGGCCGTCACGTGCTCGCAGCGGCAGATGACCACGTCGTCGGCGGTCTCGCCCGCCAGGGCCTCCTCGAGGGGTCTCATCTCCGCCGGATCCTGCACACGGATGCCGGCGATGAGCGGGGCGGTCGCCTTCGGCGCGCGGAGCATGACGAGCAGGCAGCGGTCAGCGGCCTTGCGGTTCTTCACGTCCACCACCGGGAACAGGCCGAGCGGTTCGCCACGGGCGCCCGTGGCGAGGACGAGGCTCCCCTTCGCTACGCGCTCCCCGGCGAGTTCGAAGGGCACGGTGACGATCGGGTTCTCCGGGTCCTTGCGTCCGTCCACCATGGTGATGGCGAGGCCGGGGCAGATCGCCACGCACTTGGCGCAGCCCGAGCACTCCGGCCCCGCGAACCGCGGGCGGCCGAGGATCGGATCGCCGTCGAGGTCGATGGCGTGCTTGCTGCAGACCGTCGAGCAGGGATTGCAGGGGATCTCCTGCGTGCAGCGGATCACCGGGTAGACCGGCAGGTCCGGAGGCTCGAAGGCGTGGGGGACCGGCGCGCCCGGCCGGGCCTTCAGGACCGCGAGCTTCTCCTCCCACTCCCTCGGGACATCGGCCACCGGCAGGCCGAGTCTCCGGGCGAGCTTCAGGGCCGCGATCCGTCCTCCGAAGGTGGCCGCGGAGGCCTCGGCGATCTCCGCCGCATCGCCCGCCGCCTCAACCTTCATGCCGAAAGCGACCGCGTCGCGGGCGAACTCGTCGAGCGGAGAGAGACCCACGGCGACGAGGAGGGTGTCCACCGCGAAGGTCTTCTCCGTGCCGGGAACGACCCGGAACTCCCGATCCACCTCGGCGATGGTGACCGACTCCACGTGCTCCGTCCCGTGCGCGGCAAGGACCGTGTGGGAGGTGAAGATCGGCACGCCGAGCCGGCGGATCTTGTCGGCGTGGACTTCGTACCCGCCCACCGCGGGGAGAGCCTCGGCCAGGCCGACGACTTCGAGGTCGGCCTGCAGCGCGTGGTAGGCGGCGATGAGTCCGACGTTGCCGCCGCCGAGGATGAAGAGCCGCCCGCAAGGCTTGACGAGGTCGCGGTTGAGGAGCGTCTGGAAGGCGCCGGCCCCGTAGACGCCGGGAAGCGTGTGGCCGGGGAAGGGGATCTGCTTCTCCCGTGCCCCGGCGGCGACGAGGAGGGCGTCGGGGTCCACGAGGAAGTAGGCGTTCCGGCGCACGATGCCCACGCGGCCGTCGGAGAAGACGCCGATGGCCGTGGATTCGAGCCAGAGCGTGACGGAGGGAAGGGCGGCAATTTCGGCCGCCAGCTCCGCGGCGATGTCGATGCCGCGTGTCCCGGCGCGGGTGTCCTCGATGGAGCCGAAGAACTTGTGGGTCTGGAGGACGAGCTTGCCGCCGGGCCGGTCCTTGTCGTCCACCACGAGGGTGCGGACGCCGAGTTTCCCGAGCTCGATGGCCGCGGAGAGGCCGGCGGGGCCGGCGCCGATGACGAGGACCTCGGTGTCGAGGGTCTTCGTCTCGCCGATCGCCGGGGCCTCCCCGAGGACGGGGAGCTTCGGGGCGCGGTCGCAGGACTCGACGACCATGTCCTTCGTGACCGGCACCATGCAGGACTTCACGGCCACGCCGTTGGCGATGACGGTGCACTGGGCGCACTGTCCGTTGGCGCAGAAGATGCCCAGGGGCGCGCCGTCCCGCGGGTGGTGGCCGAAGACGTGGATCCCGGCGGCGAAGAGGGCCGAGGAGATGACCTCACCGGGGCGAGCGAGGAGTCGCTCGCCATTCCAGTAGAACGGCACCTCCGCCGGGGTGGCCGCCGGCGGGAGGATCGGGTGTCTCTTGACGCGTCGTTCAACCATGGTCAGGGGCCCGGCAGGTGTGCGGACCGGCATTCTACCGCGCCCCCCGCGGCCCGCCTGCATTCAGCCGGTCGGGGCCGAGGACGGTCTCCGCGCTGCTACCCTTTGCTCCGGCGGGCCGCCAGGCGGGGACGCCCGTCTTATCGACCGGAGGCGGCCGCGCGTTGGCGTAAGATCCCGCGAACGAGGAGGAAGCGATGACCGAGAGAGAGCCGAATGCCCGGGAGCGCACCCGCCTTCGCCCGGAGGACCTGACCTGGACCTGCCCGGAGAAGGCGCTGGGGTTCGACAGCACGGATTCCGTCACGCCCGTGGAGGGGACCATCGGCCAGGACCGGGCTCTCCGGGCCCTGCGCCTCGGCCTCGAGCTCTACAGCCCCGGTTACAACATCTTCGTCTCCGGCCTCCTCGGCACCGGTCGCACGACCACGGTCAAGGACCTGCTCGCGGAGATCTCGCCACGCTGTTCCGTCCCCCGCGACCGTGCCTACGTGCGGAACTTCGGCGATCCGGACCGGCCGCGCCTCCTCACCTTCGGCGCGGGGCGCGCCGCGGCCTTCGCGCGCGAGATGAAGGAGTTCGTCGGTCATATGCGGGAGCGCCTCCCGGCCGTCTTCGAGGAGAAGGAGGTCACGGCGCGTCGCGCGGAGATCGAGAAGCGGTTCGAGCAGATGCAGCAGGCGAAGATCGAGGAGTTCCAGGACCTCCTCAAGTCGCAGGGGTTCGCCCTCGTCTCCGTGCAGGCCGGTCCGATGGCCCGTCCGGACGTGTTCCCGACCCATGATGGCAAGCCGCTCCCGCCCGATGCGTTCGAGAGCCTCGTGGAGGAGGGCAAGGTCCCGGGGACGGAGGCGGAGAGGGTGCGCGAACGCCTTCCGGAGCTGCAGGGCGAGCTCCGGGAACGCCTGCGGCAGGGGCGGGATCTGGCGCGGGAGATGAGCCGGGAGATCGAGAGCCTCCACCGCGACGTGGGGCTCGGAGTGATCGAGGGGGAGCTCGAAGACCTCCGGGAGCACTTCGGCGACTTCGCCGGAGTGACGATGTTCCTCGACGAGGTGCAGAAGGACATCCTGGAGAACCTGCCGCTCCTCGCCTCGCGCGAAGAGGGGGAGACGGCGCAGGCGGTCGACCAGTTCTACCGCCGGTACGAGGTGAACGTCCTGTCGGATCACGGGAAGACCCGGGGCTGCCCGGTGGTGATCGCGGCGAATCCCACGCATACTTCGCTCTTCGGGACGATCGAGCGGGTCATGGAGGCGCCGGGCGTTTTCCGGACCGACCACACGATGATCAAGGGAGGGGCCGTGCTCGACGCGGACGGCGGTTACCTCCTCGTGAACGCCCTCGACGTCCTCCAGCAGCCCGGTGTCTGGCCGGTCCTCATGCGGACCCTCAAGTGCCGCCAGCTCGAGATCGGACTGCCCGAGTTCCCCTTCCTGGGGATGACCACCGGTCTCAAGCCCGAGGCCATCGACCTGAACCTCAAGGTCGTCCTGATCGGCGAGCCCTGGTACTTCGAAGTGCTCTATCGGAACGACCCGGACTTCCGGAAGATCTTCAAGATCAAGGCGGACTTCACGCCGGACATGGAACTGAAGGACGAGAACATCGAGCATTTCGCGAAAGTGGTGGCGCGGATCTGCGAGAAGGAGGGGCTGAAGCACCTGAGCCGTGAAGCCCTGGGGAAGCTCGTGGAGGAGAACGTCCGCCTCGCCGGCCGCCGGGACCGCCTATCCACGCGGTTCGCCCAGGTGGCCGACATCGTTCGCGAGGCGGACTACTGGTGTCGGGAGGAAGGCGAGATCGTCGTCAAGCGGCGCCACGTCCAGCGCGCGCTCGACGAACGGGCCTATCGGATGTCGAGCCTCGACAGTCGGATCCAGGAGTTGATGGAGAAGGACGTCCTCATCATCCGTACGGAGGGGACGGCCGTGGGACAGGTGAACGGACTTTCGGTCTACGACCTCGGCTACCACTCGTTCGGCAAGCCCACGCTCATCACGGCCAGCACCGCGGTGGGGCAGACCGGGATCATCAGCATCGAGCGCGAGGCGCGCCTCTCCGGGGGCATCTACGACAAGGGGGTGCTCATCATCTCCGGCTGGCTGCGCCGCATGTTCGCGCGCCGGCGACCGCTCGCGCTCACGGCCTCCCTCTGTTTCGAGCAGTCCTACTCCGGGGTGGACGGGGACAGCGCGTCCATCACCGAGATCTTCGCCCTGCTCTCCGACCTGTCGGGGATCCCCGTCGACCAGGGATTCGCGGTGACGGGTTCCATCAACCAGATGGGGGAGATCCAGCCCATCGGCGGCGCGAACGAGAAGATCGAGGGCTTCTTCAACCTCTGTCGCGCGCGCGGGCTCACCGGGTCCCAGGGAGTGATCATCCCGCGCCGGAATGTCCACGACCTGATGCTGCCCGACGCTCTCGTTGAAGAGGTGCGGAACGGGCGGTTCCACATCCACGCGATCTCCTCGGTGGAGGAGGGCATCGAGATCCTGACCGGCATCCCCGCCGGCGTGCGCGGCGAGGGCGGTGAGTTCCCGGAGGGAACGATCTATCACCTGGTGGACCGGCGCCTCGGCGAGT
>JALOQY010000309.1 GCA_025459285.1 Planctomycetota bacterium
ATGGTGAGGGCCAGGATCAGGGCGCCGCGGTCTCTGACCCAGAAGCAGTCGCAGTCGAAGCTGGTGAACATCCACTTGTGCGGGTTGAAGCAGAAGCTCGACGCCAGCTCGAGGCCGTCGAGGAGGTGGCGGTGCTCGGGGCAGAGCGCCGCGGTGCCGGCCATGGCCGCGTCGCAATGCAGCCACAGCCCGTGCCGGTGGCAGATCTCCCCCACCGCCCGCACCGGGTCGACGGCGTTGGACGAGGTCGTGCCGACCGTGGCGCAGGCGAAGCACGGCACCAGGCCGGCCGAGCGGTCCGCCGCGATCGCCGCCTCGAGCGCCTCGGGCCGCAGCGCGAAGCGCTCGTCGACGTCGACCAGGCGCAGGTTGGCGCGACCGAGGCCGGCGACGCCGACCGCCTTCTCGATCGAGGAGTGGGCCTGGGTCGAGGCGTAGGCGGTGAGCTTCCCGTCGCCGCCCCGGGCGTTCGACCGGAAGCCCGTGGCGCGTTCGCGGCCCGCGAGGAGGGCGCAGAGCGCGGCGCTCGACGCGGAATCCTGGATGACGCCGCCACCCGCGCCGGTGGAGAGGAACGACGCCGGGAGGTCGAGGAGCGAGACGACCCAGTCGAGGACGCGGGTCTCGAGCTCCGTGCAGGCCGGGCTCGTGGCCCACAGCATCCCCTGCACGCCGAGGCCCGCCGAGAGCAGGTCACCGAGGATCGCCGGCCCCGAGGCGTTCGCCGGGAAGTAGGCGAAGAAGTTCGGCGACTGCCAGTGGGTGATGCCGGGGAGGAGGATCTCCTCGACGTCCCGGAGCACCGCCTCGAACGGCTCCCCCCGCACGGGCGCCGCCGGCGGCAGCCGCGCGGACACCTCGCCGGGCCGGACCCGCGAGAGGACGGGCAGTTCCTCCACCCTCTCCATGTACGAGGCGATCCAGTCGATGACCTCCCGGCCGTGCCGCCGGAACTCCTCGGGCGTCATGTGGTAGTCCATCGCGGTTCATTCTCGCCCCCGGGACCACCGGAGGCAAGCGCACGGCGGACCCTGGGCTTCGGCGCCCGGCACGTTCCCCCCTGCGGCGGGCGGACGGCTTAGCACTTGACTGGTCAGAAGGATCAGGCTAGTATAGTCACATGCGCCAGGTATCCGTCACGACCCTGAAGAGCGAGCTCAGCCGGTATCTCCGCCTCGTGAAGCAGGGCGAAACCATCGAAGTGCTGGAGCATCGAATCCCGATCGCCCGTCTCGAGGGAATTCCCCCGGGGGGGGCGGCCGACGAAGACGAACTGCGGCGACTCGTCCGGGTGGGCCTGGTGCGGGCCGCCCGGCGGGCTCCCGACCTCGCATTGCTGGACCGGCCGCCGATCCCCTGCTCGTCCGATCCCGCCCGGGCCGTCGTCGATTCGCGGGGTGACCGGTGAGGTTCTGGGACTCTTCGGCGCTCATCGCTCTCCATGTCCGTCAAGCCATGACCCGCCGCCTGCGCGCCCTCTATGCGGCCGACCCGGTGGTCATTGCCTGGGCACTGAGCAACGTGGAAATCCGCTCGGCACTGTGTCGGCTCGCCCGCGAAAACGCCCTGAAGCCGGCGCAGATGTCCGAGACGATCGCGCGCGTGGAGACCTTCTGGGACGGAGTGCACGTCGTGGAACTCCTGGATGCGGTGCGAACGAGGGCGAAGCGGCTTCTCGGAGTCCACGCGCTCCGTGCCGCCGACGCCTGCCAGCTCGGTGCCGCCCTCGCCGCTGCCGGGGACGAGCCGGCCGGCCGCGAGTTCGTCGGGCTCGACGACCGCCTCTCTGAGGCCGCTCGCGTCGAAGGGTTCACCGTCCTGCCGTGAGCGGGGGAGGCCGGGCGGGCGCGGCGGCGCCGGGAACCGGACGGGCGGGGCCGCGTATGATGGGGCAGTCAGGTCCGCCTCCCGGGAGGTCCTCATGCACCGCCTCGCGCTCAGCCTGCTCCTGCTGCCGTTCCTCCTCGCCCCTCTGCCGGAAGCCGCGCCGCAGCAGGGGGAGAGCCGCGACGGCCTCTCCGATGCGAACCGCGCCGCGGCCATCCTCCTCAGGGAGCGGCTCCGGCGCGACCGGCCCGACGACTACGACCGGTTCTGCCGGATCGGGCGCCGGGACGTTCTCGTGGTCCGCGGGCGCTACGACCGGGTGGAGCGCGTGCTCGAGGAGCTCCAGGTCCCTTACACCGCCGTGGCGCCCGAGGACCTGGCGCGCGCGCGCATCGATGGACACCGCGCCCTGATCGTGAACTGCCCCGGGGAGATCGGGGATGCCGGCGTGCGGGTGGTCCGTCGTTTCGTGGAGCGGGGGGGCTTCCTCTTCTCCACGGACTGGGCGGTGCTCAACGTCCTGGAGCCGGCCTTCCCGGGCACGGTCCGGTACACCGGTCGCCCCACCCGGGACGACGTGGTCGCGATCCGGATCGTCCGGCCGGAGGAGATGCTCCTGCGCCACGTCCTCACCGGAGCCGATCGGCACCTGTGGTGGCTGGAGAACAAGTCCTACCCCTTCACGGTCCTCGATCCGCGGCGGGTCGACGTGCTCATCGAGAGCGACGAGATGCGGGAGAAGTACGGGGCGGGACCGGTCGCCGCGGCGTTCTCCGCGGGCCGCGGGAGGGTCGTGCACATCGTCTCGCACTTCTACCTGCAGCGCGGCGAGCTGCGCACCGAGCGTGACCGGCTGTCGGCGCGGGCCTTCGCCGGCGACCTCGGCTTCGCCCCGGGCGCCCCGGCGGTGCGGGAACTCGCCGAGAAGGGGCTCGCCGACCTCCCGGCGGGGGAGATGCGCAGCGCGTACTCCGCGCAGCAGTTCCTCGCGAACCTCCTCGTCACCGCGATGCGGGCCGAGCGTCCGGAGCCTCCGCCGGCCGATCCCGTGTCCCCGGAGTCGCCCCCCGTCAGGCCCGACGCGCCCTCCGCCCTGACGGTTCGCGAGGTGACCCTTCGTGATGGACCGGAGGGCGGAGCGCTCAAGACGCTCCCCGCCGGTCTTCCTCTCCGGGTTCTCGCCGAGCGCGACGGCTGGCTCATGGTGGTCACCCGGGCCGGCACGACCGGCTGGCTGCGCGCCGCCGACGTGGCGCTCTGAGAATCTCCGGGGCCCGCCGCGGGGAACGCGGCGGGCCCCGGAGTCCAGCGGCCGGTTACTTCGAGTACGAGAACGTCCCGTTCTGAGGCACGTCGTAGTACCAGGTGGGGGCGTCGACCTCGACGAAGCTGATCTCCTCGTCGGTCTTGGGGATCGCGATGATGGTGAAGGGGTAGGTGACCACGTCGAGGACGACCATCCAGGGGTCCGGTTCGGTCACGTAGTACTCCACCACAAGCCCCTTCTCGTCATCGCGGACGATCCGGTCGATCTGCACCCAGTGGCCGGTCGTGGACTTTTCGCCGACGAACAGGCCGATCACCGTCTCGTTCTCGAAGTCCACCTCCCACGGATACCAGGAGTCGGGCGGCATCCAGTCGGGCGGGAGTTCCCCGCCGTTCTCCCGGCCGCTCGGGTCGAAGCCGGTCATCGGGAAGTACCAGTCGTCGAAGTCCGACGGGTCGGGCAGTTTGATGCCCGCGTCGGCGAGCAGGGTCTCCCACCCGTCCTCGTTCTGCACGACGCGCTCGGCGTACTCCGTGACCTTGCTCCGGTCGCCATCGAGGATGAAGCGGAACTCCACCAGCTTCGGCCGCGGATCCTCGATGTCGTCCGACTGCCACTCGAGGAGGAAGAGCGCGTTCGAGGCCCGCGGGAAGTCCCCGCCCCCGTTCTTCCCGCTCTTCCTCGTGAGGCCGTTCTCCTCGCCGAAAAAGATCGGGATCGCCTCGATCGGGAAGCCCTTCACCGTGGCCTCGGCCTCGAAAACCTCCGCCTTCCACATCAGGGCGGCGAGGACGAAGGCCTCGGGGCCGACGAGCTGCCATTCGTCCCCGTCGTCGCTGGTGAAGAGGAGTCCCGACTCGAAGGGCGGCGGCATCCAGTCGTCGCCGGGCATCGGACCGGTGTCCGAGCCGTCGGGCTTGCCCCAGTAGGGGGAGGGGAACCAGTCCTCGGTCAGGGTGACGGTGCCGGAGAGTTCGAGGATCTCGGGTTCCTGCCAGTCCTGCGGCGGATCGGAGGGATCGGGCATCTCGCCGCCCGGGAAGGCCCAGGAGCCGGCATCGTAGTTCTGCCGGCCGTCCGGGCCGTTCACGGTGACCGAGACCACCATCGGGCCGAGGGCGCCGCCGGGCACGCTGCACGTCACGTCCTGCTCCACCTTTCCGCCGGGAGCGACGGTGAAGGTCTGCTTCGTCTTCTTCCCCCGGACCTTGCCACGCGGCCCCGCCACGTTGTCACGGTCGCCGTGGACCTGGACCGAGACCTTGAAGCGGGCCGGCCGGTCGCCGGGGTTCGTGAGTTCCACGGTGGTGGTCAGCGTGCCGCCGGGCGCGCTGACCGCGTCGCAGGCGGAGAGCTTCGACCCCGCGGAAGCGGGGGCGGCGGCGAGCGCGCAGAGCGCGAGCGCCAGGACGGAGACGATGCCGATGCGCATGGATGACCTCGACTCGGACCCGGACGACGACCGGAGTTGAAAGAGCCCCGAAAACCCGATGCAGAATCATACCACAGCGCGCAAGGGTCAAGGACCTGCCGGTCAGATCGGGCGCGGCGCCGGCTCCTTCGGCGGGGGGCCGGCGGACTCCTTCGCGGCGGACAGAGGCTCGCCGAGCCAGCCGGTGAACAGGCGCTCCTCCCGCTCGCCGGCGCCCTCCCGGGGGCGCAGCGCGCGGTCGAATCCGGGGTCCCCGCCGAGCACCACCGGGATCTCCCGGAGCCGGCCGCGCCGGCACACCGTGAAGACCACCCGGTCGGCGGCCTGCTTCTCCGCGAGCCGTTCGGAGAGGTCCCCGAGCCGGAAACCGTCGAGCGCGATCAGTTCGTCCCCGGCGTTCAGGCCCGCCGCCCGGGCCGGGGAGCCATCGAGCACCTCTTTCACCTTTCCGCCTTCGCCGGGGACGATGCCGAGCCAGGGGCGCGACGGACCGCTCCCGTCGGACGGGACGAGGGCGAGGCCGACCCGCGCGAGCGTCTCCTCGAAGGGCAGGGGACCCGTCCCCTTCACCCACGCTCCGATCTCCGGCTCGAGGCTCCGCCCCGCCGCGCCGGCCAGGGCCTCCATCAGCTCGGACTCCGTGAAACCGCGCTCCGGCCGGGCCCTGTAGCCCGCCCACAGCGCCCGCAGGACGTCGTCGAGGGACTTCGCGCCGTCCGTCGCGTCGCGGATCGTGAGGTCGATGAGGAGAGCGACGAGGGCCCCCTTCAGGTAGTAGGAAACCGTCATGTTCCGCAGGTTCTCGTGCGGCCGGTAGAGCTTGATCCAGGCGTCGAAGGAGGACTGCTCGACGGAATCCACCGCGTGGCCCGGCGTCTCCCCGAGGGTGCGGATCATCCGGGCAAGCCCGTCGAGGAACACCGGGACGGAGGTGAGTCCGGCGCGCCGGAGGATCAGGCCGTCGTAGTAGCTCGTGAAGCCCTCGGAGACCCAGAGCAGCCGCGTGTAATTCTCGGCGCCGT
Organism: Planctomycetota bacterium; assembly: GCA_025459285.1. GTDB lineage: Bacteria > Planctomycetota > JAJSAM01 > JAJSAM01 > JAJSAM01 > Prado167. Next base: position 5,549 of record JALOQY010000309.1, read on the forward strand.
AGTCGAACGGCCCGAGCTCCGCCGGGCGGATCCGCTTCACGTTCCAGGTGTGGAAGTACTCGTGGGAGATCAGCGAGAGCTGGCGCTGGTAGCTCCGCTTCGGCCGGAAGGCGAAGGGCGGGAAACCGCAGACGCAGGAGTCCCGGTGCTCGAGGCCTCCGCCGGCTCCCTCCAGGACGTGGAACAGGAATGTGTAGCTCCGACAGGGGACCTCGCCCCCGAAGACCTCCGCCGCCGTCCG
>JALOQY010000310.1 GCA_025459285.1 Planctomycetota bacterium
AGGCGCGAGCAGCGCAAGGAGCGAGGAGGACTCGACCTTGCGGAGCCGGTCGAAGACGACGAGCGACGACGCGATGCGAAGCGCATCGTGCCCGGCCCGGAGGGTTGTCGGCATCGGCGCGCGGAGGTGCCCCGATTCCGGATACTGGCTCGCTCGCGCCGGGGCCGACAACGAGGCCGCGCGGGATGATTGCTCACGCTCTGGGAGCGTCCCATGAGGATCGCCTTGAACGGTGCGGCCTACGACCGGCTTGGCAGCGGGGCGAAGGCGCGGTTCTGCCGGCTCTACGGCGAGGCGGCGCGCCTCGCGCCGGACCACGAATTCACGCTGTACGCGCCGCACGGCGTGCCGCTCGGCCCGTCCTTCGCCGGACCGGCGGCGGGGGAGGTCGAGACCCCGTTCCCGCCGGGCCGGGCGCTGCGAAGGCTCATCCTCGGCCCGCGGTACTTCGCGCGGCGGCTCCGGATGGACCACGCGGATCTCTTCGTGACCGACCACTTCCCGGTCCTCGACGAGCCGCCGACGATCCTCACCGTGCACGACCTGCGGTGGTTCTCCGCCCGCGGCGAGGACTCGGCGGCGAGGCGGGCCTTCGCGCGCCTGCGCTTCGCGCGGCTCGCGGCCCGCGCCCGGACGGTGGTGACGGTCTCGGAGGCGATGCGGCAAGAGGTCGTCGAGCACCTCGGGATCCCGCGGTCGCGCGTCCACGTCGTGCAAAACGGGGTGGGGGAGGAGTTCCGGCGGGCGCCGGAGGAGGAGGTCCGGGCCTTCCGGCAGCGCGCCGGACTGCCCGGAGAGTACCTGCTCTCGCTCGGAGTCTTCACCCCGCGGAAGAACCTGCCCCTCCTCCTCGCGGCCCACGCGCGCGTCCCCGATGGTCCGCCGCTCGTGCTCGCCGGACGCGGCGGGCCGGAGGAGCGGCACCTCCGGCGTCTCGGCGGGCGGGTGGTCTTCGCGGGCTACGTGGCCGACGGAGACCTGCCGGCGCTCTACTCCGGAGCCGCGGCCGTCCTCGTCCCGTCGCTCTACGAGGGTTTCGGGCTGCCGGTCCTCGAGGCCTTCGCCTGCGGGACGCCGGTGCTCGCCGCGGACGCCTCGGCCCTTCCGGAGACGGCGGGCGGCGCCGCCCTGCTGCTGCCGCCGCGCGATGGGGACGCCTGGGCGGAGGGGATCCGGCGGGTGCTCGGCGACTCGGCGCTCCGCGCGAAGCTCGCCGCGGCCGGTCTCGCCCGCGCCGCCGCGATGTCCTGGTCCCGCGCCGCGGCCGACTTCCTGCGCCTCCTTCTCGACTGCCGGAGTGAGGCCCTGGGGGCCGCGCGAGAATGACCTCTGGATTCGAGGGCCGCGGCATCCCGCCCAGCGACGGCGCGGGAAGCCGTGGGACGCCGGCGCGCCGGGAGTAGAATGGCCGCGGGAGGTGTTCACGGATGATGCTCGGGAGGCTCTTCTCCGGTCCGCGGCGGTGGCTCGCCATCGGCTCCGTCACGCTGCTCGCCGCCGGCGTGCTGGCCCTGCTCGTCTTCGCCGTCGCGGGACGCGACATCCGCGTCTGGTCCGTCCTGCGCGGTCTCGACGAGGACCCCGGCGAGCAGATGGCGGCCATCCGGGCGCTCGACATCGAGTATCGCCCGGCGCTGGGCCGGGCCCTCCTCCGCGGCGGGCGCAGCTACCCGGCGCAGATGGCCCTGACCCTCGTCCTCCTCGGCGAACCCTACTACGATCGCACCACGGTCCTTCGCGCGCTCGGGGAGGATGACCCCCTCGTCCGGCAGTGCGCCGCCGCCGCGCTGCTCCGGCGCGAGGCCAAGGCGCCGCCTTCCGCCGTCCCCGACTCCGTCTTCAGGGTGCTGTCGGAGTGGGTGAAGGAGATCCACACGCCCTTCCTCGACACCGCCCTGAGCGAGCTGTTCGCCTACTCGGACGCGAGGCTTCCCGACCTCCTCGTGCCGCTCGCGAAAGCCCGGTCCGAGGAGGGCGCGCGCGGATCCGGGAACGACCTCCTCCTGGAGATCGGACGGGCCAACGCGACCCGTCGCGAGGCGGTCCGGCTCCTTCGGGACTACACCTCCGCCCCGGGGGTCATCGATGCCCTGAAGGAGGTGGTCCGGCGGGAGCCGGAGTCGGACGAGGTCCAGATGGAAGCCTGGAAGTCCCTGACCTCGGGCGGCTACGCCGGCGACCCGGATCTCTACTGGATCGCGGCGAAATCGGAGAAGGACATCGTGCGCCAGGTGGTCTCGAACAACCTGGAGTGGGTGCAGGATCCGCGGGTGGTCCCGATCCTCGTCTACCTGGCCGAGGACGAGAACGAGGTCGCGCGGCGCGGAGCCATGAGTTCGCTCATCGCCCGCCGGGCGCCGGAGCTGTTCGACCACCTCCTCTACTGGGCGGAAGACTCCTATGCTCCGATCCGGGGCGACCTCGCCCTGGCCGTGGACGTCTACCGCCGCGAGGACTTCATCCCCTTCGCCGTGTGGTGCCTGACCGACGGCGATCCCCTCGTCGTCGAGAAGTCGCTCGTCGCGCTCTTCCGGATGACCAAGCGGTACTTCGGTTTCGAGGACGTCTGGCAGAACTACCTCTGGAACCGTCCCCTCGAGGTCGGCTCCCAGGGCGAGGCCCGCTCGCAGATCGTCCGGGAGTTCATGGTCGACGAGGCCCGCCGGAAGGCGGCACTCGACGCCTGGACCGAATACCGGCCGCCGCGCTACACCGACCAGGACCGGCTCCCGCACCTCGTGCGGCAACTCGGTCATCGCGACCCGGCCAACGTCCGCCGCGCCATCCGGGAGATCCGGCGCATCACCGGGAGGGACGAGGGCTTCCCGAAGGAAGTGCTCGAACCCGCCGCGGACGTGCAGGCCGAGGCCGACGCCGTCTACCGCTTCATGCACGGCGGGCGGGAGGCGGTGATCGCCTCCTGGAAGGCCTGGCTCGAATCGAAGTAGCGGCCTGGCAGCCCGTCGCCGTAAGCCCTCAGGCGCGCGAAAGCCTCTCGGCGACAGGCTGTTAACGGGCTCCCGGACCGGAGCGGAGCGCCGCTTCTACTGGTAGCGCAGGACGATGTCGGGGTCCTGGCGGACCTCGAGCAGCGCCCGGGTACGGAGGTCGCGCACCAGGTCGCGGACGATCTCCGGCCTCGCCTCCTCGAAGGACTTCGGAGGCGTCACCTCCGTCACCTTGAGGAGGTGGTAGCCGTAGGGGGTCCGAACCGGCCCCACCACCTCTCCGGGCGGCGCTTCGAAGACCTTGTCGCGGAGCGATTCGGGGAGATGAGTCTCGCGGTTCACCCGGATCAGGCGGTCGGGCCGCGAGTAGTTGGAGCGGTCCTCGGAGGACTCGAGGATCAGCTTCTCGAACGGGGTCCCGCGGAGGTAGCGCGCGTAGAGGGCGTCGATGATGACCTTCGCCTCCTCGTAGGAGCGGGTCGAGGACTTGCCGAAGGGCGCGGCCCGGTCGTCGGCCTTGACGACGAGGTGGATGAAGGTGCGCTGCTCGCCGTAGCGCTCCCGGTGCTCGGTGAAGAACTCCGCGATCTGCTCGGGGGTCAGGCCCTGCCGGATGCGCTTCGCGAGTCCCACCTGCGCGAGGAACAGCGGATCGGTCCGGAGCTCCGAAACCGTCAGGTGGCGGACGGCCTCCACGTACTGCTCGAAGGTGAACGTGGTCTGGCGGAAACGGGGGTCGGAGGCGAAGTCCTCCCTGAGCTCGGCGATCGCCGTGTCGATGTCCGCGGGCTCGACCACGATCTTCGCCGCCTCGAGGTCCTGCTTCACGGCCCGGGCGATCGCGAGGTCCCACAGCGCGGATTCGAGGTCCGAGGTCTCGAGGCTCGAACGGAGGGCCTCGCCGAGTTCCGATTCCCGGACCGCCCGGCCCCCGACCAGGGCGAGGACCCCCGGGGGCAGGTCCGGGGCGCCGACCCGGACGCCGCGCCGGCGCTTGAGGTCCGAAAGCCACACGGAGATCTGGGCCGTGGTCACCTCGCCGGTCACCCCGAGGTCCGGGGCCGCCAGGCGCTGGCGGATCAGGAAGTCGCGGGAGACCTTCCGGAACTCCGCGAGCGTGATCCCCTTCTCGGCGAGGAGGTCGGCGAGCGTCCTCGATCCTCCCGACCGGAGCGAAACCTCCTTCGCGACCTTCCTCTCGTAGTCCTCGAGGTCGGCATCGGAGACCGCAACGCCCCGGCTGGCTGCCTCGGACTCGAGGAGGACCTTCTCCACCAGTTCGTCGAGGGCCTTCTTCCCCTGGTCGGTTCCCGCGAAGCGCCGGACCAGCGCGGCTTCGAACTCGTTCATGGTGATCACCGTCCCGCGGACGATGGCCGCCACGCCGTCGGGCAGGCGTGGCTTCTCCGGAGCGGCCCGGGCCGTGGAGACGAGGAGCAGGAAGAGAAGGGGGAGCAGACGCTGGGGGCGGAGCATACCGTGAGCCTACTGCCGCCGCCCGGCGTTCCAACGGATTCCTGCGGCCCGGAGGGGGGTACCGGCGGGCCGCCGCATGGGCTATCATGGCGCCCGGAGGTCCGCGATGCGCCACCGGGTCGTCCTGTCCGTCCTGATCCTCGCCACCCTCGCCGTTCCCGCCTCCTCCGGGCCACCGGCCGCCCCGCCGGAACTGGAAGGGTTCAAGAAGGAGTTGAAGCACTTCGACCTGAAGATCCGCCTCGCCGCGGTGGGGAAGGTCGAAGCCCTCGGCGGACCCCTGGCCGCGACGGTCCTGCTGACCGCCCTCGACGACGAGGAATGGGAAGTGCGGATCCGCATCCTCGAGGCCCTCGGCCGGCTGAAGGAGCCGGAGACCGCGGAGGCGCTGGCCCGGGCCGCCGTGGACGGAGAGATCATCCTGGTCCGGGCGGCGGCGGTCCGCGCGCTCCGGGACCTGGGTCAGACCGACACCGCGAAGCGGATCCTCCGCGGCGCGGCCGCCGCCAAGAAGCCCGAGGTGAAGGTCCGGGCGCTGGATGCGGCGGGGGCCCTGGCGCAGCCCGCCGACGCGACCGATGTCTTCCCCTTCCTGATGAACCGCGAGACCGCGGTTCGCGCGGCGGCCTGCCGGGCGCTCGGAGGGACGAAGAGCCCCGCAGCCCTGCCGTACCTCTCGAAGATGGTCCGGGAAAAGGAACCCGCGGTCACCGCTGCGGCCATCGAGGCCCTGGGGATGATCGGAGGGGGGGAGGCCCTCGACAGCCTCCTCGAGTGCGCTCTCACCGCGGAGGATCCGTACTTCGTCGAGCGCATCGCGCGGGCCTACCGGGCGATCGGGACCGCCCTCTCGGCGCCGTTCCTCGCCGGCAAGGCGGCGGAGGAGAAGAAGGCCGACCGGCGCGCGAAGATCGTCCGGGTGCTCTCCGGTCTCGAGGAGACCGCGGCAGGAGAATCCCTGGCCGGGTTCCTCGCCGACCCCGACCCGACGGTGCGGGCGTGGACCGCCCGGGGGGTGGGGCGCGCGGCCCACGCCGGCGCCGCGGAAGCACTCGAACGGTTGATGGATTCCGATCCCGATGGCACGGTCCGGCGGATGGCCCTGGAGGCACGGTTCGCGGTGGCGCCGGAGAAGGAGGGCCGGGCGGCGGTGCTCGTGAAGGCCCTGAGGAACGACCGGCCGGAAATCCGGATCCGCGCCTCCGTGCTGGCCGCGCGCGAGCGGTGTCTCCCGGCCGTCCCCGCACTCGCGCCCCTCATGGATGCCGGGGACTGGCGGGAGTCCACCGCCGCGATCATCGCCGTGGGGATCCTCGGCCACGCCGGGGAGGTCGAACTCGTC
>JALOQY010000033.1 GCA_025459285.1 Planctomycetota bacterium
TCTTCGACCGGCTCCGCAAGGTCGAGTCCTCCTCGCTCCTTGCGCTGCTCGCGCCTCGTCCCGGCGCGGCTCGCGGGGGATTTCTGCTCACGCTCTCACGCCGACGGGCTGCTGGCGGCGGCCGCATGTCGGATCGGCCTCGACGAGAACGGAACGAGGTTCCGTCGGCCGCAATGGTGGCCCGGGGGGCCTTCGGGGACTAGCATCGATGGGTCGCGCACCGACCGGCACGAGAGGAGAGGCCCATGAGTTCCCTTCGCATCGTCGTCGTCGGAGGTTCGGCGGCGGGACCCAAGGCGGCGGCGAAGGCCCGCCGGATGGACCAGCATGCCGAGATCACCATCGTCCAGAAGTCCGCTGACCTGTCCATGGCCTCCTGCGGCTACCCCTATTACGTGGGCGGCACGTTCCAGGACCGGCGGCAGCTCATCTGCACGCCGGCGGGCGTGGTGCGGGACCCCGGCTTCTTCCAGAACGCCAAGGGCATCACGGCGCTGACGAAGACCGAGGCCGTGGCCATCGACCGGGCGGCCCACCGCGTGACGTGCCGCCACCTCGGTACCGGCGAGGAGCGCGTCCTGCCCTACGACCGCCTCGTGCTCGCCACCGGGGCCCTGCCGATCCGGCCACCCGTCCCCGGCATCGAGCTCGAGGGGATCACGACGCTCCAGTCCATGGAGGACGCCGACCGGCTGCGCCGGGTACGGGACGGGAAGGAGGTCCGGGAAGCCGTCGTGATCGGAGGAGGACTGATCGGGGTCGAGACGTGCGAGGCCCTGCACCTCGCCGGAATCCGGATCACCGTGGTGGAGATGCTGCCCCGGATCCTCTCCTTCCTCGATCCGGAGATGGCGATGCTGGTGGAGAACCACATGCGGACCAGCGGCGCCCGGGTCATCACGGGAAACCCGGTCGCCGCCTTTGTCGGCCGGGAAGGACGGGTCGCCTCGGTGAAGCTCCGCGACGGGACGGAACTTCCGTGCGAGTTGGCGGTCGTGGCCACCGGAGTCCGCCCGAACAGCCGGCTGGCCGCGGAGTCGGGCCTCGCGATCGGCGAGCGCGGCGGCATCCGGGTGGACCGCTTCCTTCGCACTTCGGACCCCGACATCTACGCCGCCGGCGACTGCATCGAGGTTCCCCACCTCATCACCGGCCGGCCGGTGCACGTCCCGCTCGGCGATCTCGCCAATCTCGAGGGGAGGGTGGTCGGACAGAACGTGGTGATCCCCGGCACCGCCGAGTTTCCCGGCACGCTGCAGACAGGAGTGTGCAAGGTCTTCGACTTCGCCGCCGGCTCCACCGGCCTCTCGGAGCGCGCGGCCCGGGAGGCCGGCTTCGACGCGGTCTCCGTGGTCACCGCCGGCGCCGACCGGCCCGACTACATGGGCGCGAAGCCTCTCGTGATGAAGATGGTCGCCGAGCGGGGAACCGGCCGGTTGCTCGGCGTGCAGTGCGTGGGCCCCGGGGACGCGAGCAAGCGCCTCGCCGAGGCGGCCATGGCCCTGCACGGCCGGTTGACGATCACCGATCTCTCCGTCGCCGACCTGCCCTACGCGCCGCCGTTCTCCCCGCCGATCGACAACCTCGTGACCGCCGCTCACGTCCTCGGGAACAAGTTGGCCGGCCGGATGACCGGGATCTCCGCCCCCGAGGTCCGGGCGAAGCTCGACGCCGGGGAGAGGCCGTTCATCCTCGACGCGCGCGGACCCGACGAGTTCGACGTCATGCGCCTCGGCATCGGCGAGACCCTGATCCCTCTCGGCGCGCTGCGGAAGCGGCTCTCCGAACTGCCCTCCGACCGGGACCGGGAGATCGTCTGCTACTGCAAGATCTCGCTCCGCGGATACGAGGCCGCCGGGCTGATCGAGGCGCAGGGCTACCGGAACGTGAAGGTGCTGGAGGGTGGCATCCTCGCCTGGCCCTATCCCCGCGAGAAGTGACGCCGGGGCCGGTAGCCCGCGAAATCCGGGAAACTGGCGGCCTGTCGGGGCCAGGGACGATCTCTGCGGTGGGACCCCTTTCCCCGACAGGCTTCAACGGGCCGCGAACCCGGCACGGTTCTCATGCTTGAAGGAATCTCCGGGGGAATGCTATCCTCGCCGGTCCCTGTGCGGGGCACGGTGGGTCCGTGTTTGCGGCGAAGGAGGGTGTCCTGGAGTCCAAGGTGCCGGCTGCGCGGCCTTTTCCTCTCGGAAAGGGCGTCCTCGAAATCACCTACGACCACGAGGGGCGAGAGGTCAGCCCCGGAAATCGCGGGGCGTCCTTCGCCTCCATCGGCGAGGGCCCCCACGCCGTGGTCTACCGGGCCCGCACGCCGCAGGGCGACGTCGCGTTGAAGGTCCAGAAGGAGAAGGCCCCCCGGACGAACGACCGCGCCCAGGACCGCTGGCGGCGCGAATACGACCACCTCGTGCGCTTCGGCGGAGAGTCCCCGGGGCTCGCCGGCCTGGTCGAGGTGCCCGGCTTCGAGGAGCGGGAAGGTCCACCGAATTTCGAGCCGCTGTTCCTCTGCCGGGAAGTCGGCGCCCTGTTCCATCTCCCCTGTCCGAAGTGCATGCGGATCCACACGCTCGCGGACTGCCGGCGCGACGACATCCTCGGATGGGCCGGGCTCCCGACCTACGGGAGTTCCAGCGAGAGGTTCCTGTGGTGCGAGGCATGCGGGCCCGAGGAACCGGTCTTCTACGCACGGAAGGAGCGCCGGGGCCCGATGCCGGTGAAGGACTTCGTCTCCCTGATCCGCGAGATGCGGTCGGTGGTGGACCGGGGCGCGGACGAGACCCCGCTCGCCGGGGAGCTGCTCGAAGGCCTGAAGGCGGCCTTCCCCTGCGCGACCTGCCCGCACCGGGCCGCCTGCTACCCGCGCGACGCGCAGACGCGCGGGCTGGCCGAAGCCCGCGTGGTCCCGTTCTCGATGAACGAGTTCCACGCCTGGCCCCTGCCCCTGCTCCCGCTCACGTTCGAGGAAGCCTGCGACGCCCTCGGGGGCGCGACCGCCGCGGATCTCTCGAAGCTTTACGGCAAGGCCTGGGCTTCGCCGGCGATCCGGCGGATGAAGGAGGAGGCCATCGCCCTCCTCCGCCCGCAGGACGCGACGCGGGCCCTGGCGGCGAAAGTGGACCTGTTCGCCCAGCTCGTGCAGGCGGTGCACCGCCTCCACGCGCAGACGAGCCGGCCTCACCTGAACCTCTCCCCGGCCCACGCCCTGGTGGACATCGACGGGGAGGGCTCCCTCACGGTCCATCTCGTGGCGCCGGGCGGGCCGGAGCCGCGAAACGACCTGTGCCTGCCGCCGCCGGAGCTCCGGGCGCCCTACGCTCCCGCGGCGCAGCGTGACGACACTTTCGGGCGCACCTGGCCGGTGCGCATCCACGTGGACAAGGTCTGGTCGAAAGGCGGACAGGAGACCTTCTTCTCGGCACGCGTGCACGGCGAGGGCATCCCCTCCCAGCGCGTCTCCGACAAGGACGAAGTCCGCCTGGTCTTCAATCTGCCCGGCTGGACCGGCCGGGAGGTCCGGGGCCGGCCGATGGTCAGCGAGGAGACGAGTGGCGGCTCCGGTGTGCTCGGGGTGGTCACCGAGCCCATGGAACTGACCGAGAGCCTCGTGAACGATCTGAAGTCCTCCAAGGGCCGCGCTCCCATCTTCGGCACGGCCAGCCTTTTCCGGAACTTCGGGATCCCCTTCGACATCCACGCCCTCGGCATGCTGCTCTTCCGGGCCCTGCTGGCCAACGAACGGCAGAGTTTCGAGCGCGTTATCGACGAGTTGGTGGCACCGGTTTCGGCGAGCATCGAGCTGGGCGCCCGCACGCGGCCGGAGGCCGGTCTCGAGGCGTTCCGCGCGCTGCTGGCCGAGGAACTGGGCCGGGAACCGGGCTCGAGGCTCGGAGGGCCGGCGAACGTATGGTTCAAGCCCGCGGAGGCCGCCGGGGCGAACCTGCCCGCGGACATCTGGCTCCGGCTTCTCGCGATCGGCTTCCAGGCCGTCACGCACGTGAAGGGCTTCAGCTTCTGTGACTCCGACCGGGATGACGCGGGAGGGGACGCGGGCGCTCCGACGCTCAGCATGCTGGGGCAGCTCTCGGACGCGAGCGCCGCCCTCGCGACGGCGTTGAAGGGCACGACCGACGCCGAGCCATCCGTCTACGAGGCGCAGCCGCTCGGCCCGGACGATGCGGACTCCGAGGCCATGGTCGCCACGCCGGAGCTGGCGGGTCACATCGCCGATCTGGAGGCGCGTCTGGAAGAGGCGGTACGCTCCCGGGACGGCCTCCTCGAGGCGTGGAACCGGGTCTACGAGGGCGTGGTGGGCATCGAAGACCGCGCCGGTCCCCCCACCGATCCCTCGGACGGCCGCATCGCGCTCGTCGCCGCCACCGCCGCGGAGTCGATCGAGTGCATCCTGCAGGTCTTCAAGGGGGTTGCGGCGATCGGCGGCGACGAGGTCGGGGAGACGGTCCCCAAGATCAGGATGATGATCCAGGATGCGATCTTCGCCACGCTGAAGGGGGAGAGCGCATCCGACCGTCTGGACAAGATCACCCGCCAGTTCCGGGCGTTCCGGATGTTCCTCTTCGCCGTGGTCCAGACCTTCCTCGAGGCGCACGCCGACAGCACGAAGCTCGGCACGAAGAAACTGCTCGATACCATCGAACAGAAGCTTTTCGAGCCGGTCGTCGAAGGCAAACGCGAGCGCCCGGCGAAGGTCGATGAGCTGAGGCAGCGCTTCGCGCAGATCAGAGAACTGGTGGAAGAGAAGCACAAGAAGGTCTTCCAGCCGTTCTTCCAGGATTCCGTTCGGCAGCGTCTCTCGAAACTGTGAGGAGGACGTACATGATGAAGCTCGCCGTGCTGCTCGTCGTCTTGCCGGCCGTGCTGTTCCCCGTCGCCTGCGCCACCTGCGATCCGGACGAGAAGGTCTCGATCCTGGTGGAGACCGGCACCGACCTGAACACCTACCTCGAGGGAGGCCGGGTCGGCGCCCATTCTCTGGACCTCTACGTGTTCAAGGTGGACGACCCGAACTCGTTCCTCGCCAACGAGCCGTCCCGCCTGCGCGTCACGGACCAGGGGGTAGTTCCGGGTGGCCAGAGCATCGCCCGCTACGAGATCCAGCCCGGGGAGACGCCGCTCCTCGACCTGGGGGTCATGGGGACGGACCGCTGGACCGCCATCGGCATCTACGCGGCTTTCGGAAACCCCGCCAACACCGGCGAAGCCGTCAAGGCCGTCCTGGAACTGCCCGGGGACTGCGGCTTCGCGCTGAAGCTCAGCAGCAACTCGATCGTCTCGTTCACCGACTGACCGGGAGGGAAGCGGATCATGAGTGACTTCCTGACGCCGATCCACTGGAAGGAAGGGCTGTTTCTCCGGCCCCACCACCTGCAGGAGAACCAGACCTATCAGGCCCGCTTCCTCGCCCACCATCTCGCCATCCTCTCCCCCCATCACTTCGGGGTGCGGGAGGTGGAGATCGACGAGGGGCGCCTGGAGGACGGCATCTTCGTCATCCGGCGCCTCGAACTCGTCCTGCCCGGGGGTGAAGTGCTCCGCGTGCCGGGGAACACCCAGGTGGAGAGCCGGAAGGTCCTGGAGCCCGGCCCCGGACGGGAATCCCGGCTCAAGGTCTTCCTGGGGATCCGCCGGTGGCGGGAGCAGGAGCCGAACGTCTCGGACGACGGCCTCTCCGACCGGGATCCGGGCCGGTTCCTCGTGACCTCGAGGCTCGTCTTCGACCACAACTCGGGCCGGGACTCCCAGGAGGTCGAGTTCAAGCAGTACAACGCCCGCATCTTCTTCGAGGGCGAACCGCTCGAGGAATACGACGCGCTTCCGATCGCGGAGGTCGTCCCGCCGGAAGTCGGCCTGCCGATGTCGAAGCTCAGCAAGACCTACATCCCGCCCTGCGTGAGGATCGGCGCCTCGCGCGTGCTGGCGGAGTGGATCCGGCAACTTTACTCCTCGGCCGCGTCCAAGGCCGCGCGCCTCGCGGCCCGTGCCGACGCCGAGGGGATCCGGGTCGGCGAAGCGGTCCAGGGAGACGTGCTCTCCCTCTGGAAGCTTCACACGATCCAGGGCTACCTGCCGTGGCTCCGCGACGCGGTGGAAGTCGGGGCGCTGCACCCCTACCCGCTTTTCATCGAGCTCTGCAAGATGGCCGGCCAGCTCTCCTCCTTCTCGGCGTCCCTCGCCACGGTGGAGCTGCCGATGTACGACCACCGCGAGCCGGAGAAGTGCTACGGGGAACTGATCCCCATCCTGCACCGGCTCCTCGACGAGCTGATCCCCTCGAACTTCGCGCGGGTGCCCCTCACCCAGGTCGGCTTCCGGTACACTGGCGACCTCCGGGAGGAATGGCTGGAGCTCAAGAATCGCTGGTTCGTGGCGGTGCGGACGGACCTGCCGGACGCCCTCGTGGACCGCTGGTTCCGCGGCACGACGAAGATCGCGGCGGTCTCCCGGGTGGACAAGATCGTGAACCAGCGTCTGCGCGGGGTGCCGGAGGTGAAGTGCGAACGACCAAGGGTCCTGCCGCCCCGCGAAGGGCTCATCTGGTTCGAACTCCAGCGGGATACGGCCGACTTCAACGATGTCCGCGCGGAGCGCACGATCGCCATCCACCTGGCGGCGGAGGCGGGCATGACGGCGGAGGCCCTGGCGGCGCTGGGTATCGAGTTGTACGTGGTCTTCGGTTAGATCGGGTGACCCCGAGGTCAGCCGGGAGGTCAGGACGCGATGGGCAGACTCGACATCCCCGAAGTATCCAAGGCTTTCTTCACCACGGTCATCCCCTTCCGGACGGAAGAGGGCAAGGCCCGGTATGACGCCGAGGGACTCAAGCAGACGATCCGGGAGGTGATGGCGGCCCAGGAGGCCGCCGCCGGCGCCCGCCGGATCGACTTCGAGATCTACGATCACGCGCGCTACGCGATGGTCGGGCTCATCGACGAACTGGCGATCGTCTCCGAGTGGCCCTATCGAACCGACTGGGCGCAGGAGCCCATGGAACTCGCCATCTTCAACTCCAACGTCGCCGGGGAGGACTTCTTCGACCGGATCGACACCCTCCGCAAGCGTTACGCGAACTCGCGCGACGAGAATGAGCGCGACACGATCCTCGGCTCCCTCGAGGTCTTCTACACCTGCCTCGAGTGCGGCTTCAAGGGACGCTTCCGGGGCGGTGGCGAGGGCGAACTGACCGCGCTGCGCGCCGGGCTCCTCGCGATGCTGTGGCCCCAGGCGGACTCCCGGGAGCACAAGCCGCTGTTCCCGGACGCCTACAGCGAGGCGGCCAAGGCGGACCGGCGCGCGCTCGCCATGAACAAGTGGCCGTTCATCGTGATCGGGGCGCTGGTGCTCCTCGTGGGAGTGTATGTCTTCTACACCTTCGCGCTGGGCGGCCGCGCGCGTGAGATCGAGAAAACCGTGGAGAGCCACGTGGACAAGTCGCTCGGAACGTCGGGGGTGCAGCGATGAGAGAGGTCATCAACGCCTTCCTGCCGTACTTCTTCCGCTTCAAGTGGATCTCCATCATGGCCACGACCGGCGGACTCGCCTGGGTCGTGTGCTACCGCTGGAAGGCCCAGTTCCAGCCTTCGTGGCTCTACATCCTGGGAACCGTGGTCGCCACGGGCATCGTCCTCCTCCTCGTCCACCTCGCGAAGAAGGCGAAGGCGAGCAAGGCGGAGGCCGGTCTCACCGCCGGCATCGCCGCGGGACCGGGAGCGAAGGTCGACCTGAAGGGCGAGATCAAGGCCCTGCGGGAGAACTGGATCGCCTCCGTCTCGAAGCTCAAGGCGGCAAGCAAGGGCGGTACCGGCAACATCCTCTCACGGCTGCCGTGGTACGTGATCATCGGCGAGCCCGCCTCGGGCAAGAGCACCCTCCTTCGCAAGTCCGGTCTCGACTTCCCCGTCGGCGACGCTTCCGTGGCGGGCATGCACGGGACGCGGAACTGCGACTGGTGGTTCGCGAACGAGGCGATCTTCCTCGACACCGCCGGCCGCTACATCATCGAGACCCAGGAGTCCGAGTGGGTGACCTTCCTCGGCCTCCTGAAGAGGTTCCGGAACAAGAAGCCGATCAACGGGGTGCTGGTGGCCCTCCCGGCGAACTCGCTCCTCACGAAGTCCGACGACGAGCTGAAGCTGGACGGGAAGCGCATCCGCCAGCGTCTCGACGAGCTCATCGCGAACCTCGGCATCAACTTCCCGGTCTACCTCCTGATCACCAAGTGCGACCTCGTCGGCGGCTTTGCGGAGTTCTTCGGCAAGCTCGACCAGCGGTACGCCGAGCAGATGGTGGGCTGGACGAATCCCGCGGAGGCGGAAGCCCGGTTCGACCCGGAGGTCTTTGGAAAGAAGTTCGAGAACGTCACCGAGCGGATCTACCGCATGCGGCCGTGGACCGAAAGCATGACCGCCAAGCGGGACCTGCTGAAGACCTTCCTCTACCCCGAGGAGTTCCGCTACCTGAAGGGGCCGTTGCGCACGGTCCTCGAGGTCGTGTTCCGTGTCAACGTCTACCAGGAGACCCCGATCTGCCGCGGCGTCTACTTCTCCAGCGGCACGCAGGTCGGCGACCCGCTGGCCCGGGCCCTGGAAGACATGGCCCGCGACCTCCGGATCCCCGGGGACTTCGGGATGTCGCTCGGGATCAAGGATGAGAAAGAGGTCCGGGCCTACTTCATCAAGGACCTCGTGTCGGACCAGATCCTCCGGGACCAGCAGATGAGCTGGCGGACCCGACAGGCGGACGAACAGGTCCTCGCCCGCCGGCGCAAGTGGGGCATCATCGGTCTCGCCGCGGCCGTCCTCCTCGGAGTGTTCTGCACCCTGTCGTGGTCGAAGAACCGCGGGCGGCTCGAGGCCTTCGAGGTCAGCATCGCCGAGGACTCCCGGCCGCTGCAGACCTCCGTCGGCTGTCTCGACGCGCGTGAGGCGGCCAAGCCGCCCACTTTCCTCGACATCGGCCTCAACTACATGGACCAGATCCGGCCGAGCGCCGAACGGGCCTTCCGGCGGGTGTTCGGCGCCGGCTGCGTCGCACCGATCGCCGCGGAACTCCGTGACCCTCTCTCGAAGGGCATGCCGAAGGGGTCCGACGGCGCGCCGGAGGTCCGGGCCTACCTCGAGCACTACCGGCTCTGGCTCGTCCTGAAGCGGACGCTCGTCGACCGACAGGCGCTGGAGAAAGCGCCGCTGGAGTCATTCTTCGGCATCCTCGACCGGCAGAACCGCGTGGGCAAGGCCGGCCCGGCCGAACTCGACCGCTGTCTCCGGGAGTTCTCCGGCGGCGCCATCGAGGACTACTACGCGGAGAAGGACTGGCGCGAGGCGGACGGCCTCTTCCTGGACCAGTCCGACGCGCTCGTCGCGAGCGTGGAGGAGTGGGTCCGCGCGAACCAGTCCGCAAGCGGGCGGCTCATGGGAAGCGTCGAGGAGACGCTGAAGAGCTTCAAGGACGAGTGCCTCGCCCAGCGCCCCGCGATCGTGCCCCACAAGACGCCGGAAGTCCTCGTGGACATCGCACGGAGCATCCGTGGGAAGACCGACCCGCTGACGACGCTGCGCGGCGGCACCTCGGGCAAGCCGCTCACCGCCCTCGTGGCGGGTATCAAGGACTCCGGCGACCTCTCGCTCGTCCTGCGCGACGTGAAGACGCTCTTGCCGGAGGACCCGAAGGCCCGGAACATCCCCGGACGCATCGACTCCCTCCTGACCGCCCTGGGCTCCCCTGACACCCGGGAGGAGATGGACCGCAAGAGCCGCTCGGTGAAGCAACTGCGGGCGTTTCTCGACCAGCAGATCAGCGACGAGCACGAGGCCCTTTCCTACGGCGAGGGCGCGGAGCGCAACATCCTCCTCGACCGCCAGGGCCAGATCCGGCGGCAGATCGCCGCGGCGGGCGCCGATGCCTGGACGCTGCTCGCGCCCGAGGTGAAGGAGATCGAGGGCCGGGACGTGGAGAAGCCGGGAGAGGACGGGAAGCCGGTCCGCGAGGACGGCTGGTGGGAGACCCTCGTGCTGCTCGCCGAGGCCCGGCGCGCGGACCTGCTCGGCGGAGAGTACGTGGAGTTCGGCCTGATGCCCTGGCTCGCCCGCGATAGCTGGCGCAAGGAGCGCCCCGGGGACCGGGACTTCGAGGTCTTCACACGCGAGCGCATCGAGCGGCTCGTCCTTCCCCGGCTGCGCGAGCATCACGACCTCTTCGCGGACCGCCGTTACGCGGACTCGATCCGTGAGGCCGGCCTTTCGGAGCTCACGCGGGCCTTCTCCGCCTACGTCGACGACCTCGACCGTTACTGGCTCGGCCAGTTCGAGGACGCACTCCCCAAGGACGCACCGGCGGACATCACCGCGATCCAGGACCGGCTCCGCCCCTGGACGAGCGAACGGTTGCGCCTGCTCACCGCGGCGAGCGAGATCAAGGATGCGCTCACGGGGATCGGCAAGCTCGAGGCGCCCGAGACCGACCCGCTCGCCACCGCACAGACACCGCGCCTGGAGAAGGTCTTCCGGAACTTCGTCATCTTCTTCGATGCGCGCGATGCGGCGGTGCGCCGGCACTACACGATGGCGCAGGGCGTCGAGGCCTTCGGCCGACTGGCGACGGACCTCGACCCGGTGGCGGCCGGAGCCGGCGCCAGCCAGCGGACGAGGGCCCGCGAGCTGGCCGCCCGGGTGGTCGGTGGCGCGCCGGGGGCATCGTCCTTCGCCCTGGGCCGGAAGTCGGTCCGGGAGTTCGCGGCGCAGGCCGATTTCTCCCGGCCGTCCGGCCTCATCGCCGAGCGGATGCAGCCGCTCGTGGAGAACGCCTGGCGGGCCGTGATCGGACTCACCGCGGACGACATCAACGATGAGTGGACGAGGCGCAGTTCGGTCTGGGTGGCCGGCCTGAGAAAGGGCGAGGCGGAGGCGTTCCGCAAGGCCTTCGGCGCCGGCGGAGAGATCCCCCGCTTCGAGCAGGAGTTCCTCGCACCGTTCTTCAAGCTCCCGGGCTACGACCCGCTGCCCACCGAGGGGCCGGGGCTCGTGATCGCCGATCCCTACCGGGCCTTCATGAGCAGTTCCTCGGGCGTCACGGGCGACCTCTTCGACTCCGAGTACACGATCCGGAAGAACCGGATCACCATGGGGCTCAAGGTGGCCGGAGAGACTCCGACGAGCCTGAAGGTCGAGTACCGGGATCGCCGGGACGGCCCCAAGGTCTCGGCGGAGCGCCGCACCGACCCCGTGGACGTGGAGTTCTCCTTCGAGTGGACTCCGGCCTCCTGCGAGGCCCTGACGTTCATCATCGGCTTCAGGGACGGATCGACGAAGACGATCCAGTTCACCGGGCCCTGGGCGGTGGCGGAGGCGTTCGCGCGTGCCGACAGCTTCCAGGCTCCCGCCACGTACGTATGGACGAGGACCGACCCGAACCTCGGACGGTACGGCGTCGAACTCACCGTGCGCGGGAACGAGCTCGGCGGGCTCTACGGTGTCTACAAGAAGATGAACGGGAAGGACCCGCTGATGGAACTGGCGGCCCGCCTGCCCGCAAGGATAGTCGAGGTTCGCTGAAGAGGGGCTGCCATGGTGCTCGGCTTCGGACGCAAAGCGACTCAGGGCGTGGGGTGCTACGGCAAGCTCCCCCTCCACGGCGACTACGTCTCCCACCAGGGCGACGCCCCGGAGGCCCGGCGACTCACGGCCTGGGTCTCCGACGGTTACCGTCTCACCGGCGGGCGGGACGACCGGGAGGCCGCCGGGACCAGGTTCCTGTTGCCGGGGAAGCGGACCGCCATCCTCGGGACGATCTTCCCGAGCGCGGACAAGAGCGGCACCCGGCGATTCCCCTTCGTGCTTTTCGCCGAATTGCCGGAGAAGACGATCTCCGCCATGGGCGCCGCCATTCCGCTCTGTCTCGAGAGCACCTGGAGTTCCATGTTCTCCGCCTTCCCGGAGATCCGGAACGCGACCACCCCGGAGGCCCTTCGGACGGAACTCGGCCGGATCGGCATCGGACCGCTGCCGGAGCCTGATGCGGCCCTGGAGGACCTGCGGGCCGCCGCCACCGAGGCGAAAGCCGGAGAGCGCACCGGGGCGGTCTATTTCGACGCCCTGCGCCTCGCGGGAGCACTCTGCGATGGCCGAAAGGGAGAGGCCCCGGCCTTCGCGGCGAGCCTCCGGCTCACCACCGCGGCGTCGGAGAATCTGGAGGCCGCGGCCTGGCTCGCCGTTTTCGCCCGCGCCTTCTCCGATCCGGACCTGCCGGCCACCACCGGGCTCTTCCTGCGACCTCGCCTCGGGGATC
This sequence comes from Planctomycetota bacterium, assembly GCA_025459285.1. Taxonomy (GTDB): domain Bacteria; phylum Planctomycetota; class JAJSAM01; order JAJSAM01; family JAJSAM01; genus Prado167. The sequence continues at coordinate 12,301 of JALOQY010000033.1, forward strand.
GGCCCGGGGAGCTGTTCCTCTTCCACCGCGACCTGCGGCCGGAGGACCTCGGCCACGTCCTCTCCCCCGCCGCCAGCTACGAGTTCGCGAACGTCCTCGGCGACGGGAGCCCTTCCGCGGACGAGAACGCGGCAGCCTGGCTCACGAAGACCGCCGGGCCGGACCTCACGCTGCGGTCCCTGATGGATCTCTCGCCCGCCGGCTTCCCCGGCTGAGGGGCCGCCCGCCCAGCCTGCTGGCCAGCCTGCTGGCGGACGTCGCCGCCGGGAACCGCCACCGGCCGGCACTCCCCCCCCACGAACCGTGAGGGGGGAGGCCTTAATCCGGGCGTCCCGGTTCAGAGACCCGGTTCTTCTGATTCACTTGCCCAAGAGCGGCTACGACCCGACTTCGACTCGATCGCGACACGACGTCAGACCCCCGGGTGCCGGATCCCGCCGCGACGATGGCGACCGACCATGGCCTCCGGTGATCGCGCGCATGCGACCCCCTCCGCGGCCGGGGGCCGACCCGCCGGCACGCCCTCCGCCGGGACACCCTCCGTCGGGGCGCCGGACCGACCCGCCAGAACGTCCTTCGCCGCCGCGCCCGCCGGCCCACTCTCCGCCGACCGACCTCCAGGCCGCGCCTCCGCCTCCGGCCCGACCCGCCGGGTGTCATCGTTTCCCCTCGTCTCCCAGCGCTCCACCACCTTCTTCCGGTCCGTCGCGCTCAGGAATTCGAACACCAGCCGCTCACCCGCCAGTCCCCACACCCGGATCAGCCTCGCGTGGATCAGGACGTGGTGGTACCAACACGTTGCTAACAGATTGGTTACGGCGTCGCTCCCCTGGTGGCTGCGGAAGACGATGTGGTGGGCGTGCACCGCCCGCATCGTGCAGCCCGGTACCCCGCACAGGCCGTCCTTGCGGGCCAGCACCGCCCGCCGCGCCCGGGGCCTCGGACGGCGCCGCTTCTTCTCGTCCTTCCAGACCTCGATGAAGCACGCCCCCGTGGTCGCCAGCGCCCGGCCTTCCGACACCGCGCCCGCCTCGCCGCCATTCCCCGACCCCCCTGGATCCGAGAGTACCGCCCGCGCCGACTCGATCGACTCCCGGATCGACTCCATCGCCTGCGCCGGCCCCCAGATCCGCAACCGCCCGAGTGCACGATCCTGCCGCTCCTCTTCCGCCTCCGCCTCCCGCTGCACCTTCTCCGTCGGCTGCGCCGCCGCCGACTCGACCTTTTCCGGCGCCTCCGGGTCCCGCGGCGCCAACACCTTCACCAGAGCCAGGGCCTTGGCGTAGGAGATTTTCCCGATCCGCAGCGCCGCTCGCACCTCCGGGCGCGTTTCGAGCATCCGCGTGAGCCAGATCCGCTCCCGCACCGTCCGGGCCGAAAGCCCCAGGCGGTCCCGCGCGTACTCCTCGAAGTCGTCGTACCCGAGGTCTTTCCAGTATCGCGCGTCCCGAAACGCCCGCAGCATGGCCCCGAGCGGTTCCGAGAGCCGCTCCCGCGTCCGCGCCAGCCGACGGGCCCGCGCGTCCAGGGCCTCCGGCTCCTTGCAGAACGGGTCCGGTCCCTCGATCACCAGCTTCGAGGCCTCCTCCAGCACCCTGAGCTCCCGCTCCACGTCCTCCCGGGCCTTCGTCCACAGGGCGAGGTCCCGCGGAGAGAGCGCGGGCGGCGGCTCGCCCGGCTTCTCCGCCTCCTCGGCCTCCGCGAGCAGGACGCTCCCGTGTTCCCCGAGCCACTCCCAGGCGATCGTCTCCCGGGCCACCCAGCGCGGCGTCCCCGGCCCCAGAAGCTCCTGCGCCAGTGCCACCGCCTCCTCGTAGATCGCCCGCTCCTCCGCGGTCATCGGGACGAACATCCGGCCGCCCGGTGTCTCGTCGGGAACAGGCTCCCCGCCGAAGTCCTTCACGCGCTTCACCAGTTCGGCGAGCGGGACCTCCATCGCCAGGCCCACCCACGCGCTCTCCATCTCCGGCGAGCAGACCCGCGCGATGGCCAGCGCCTTGTTCGGAGTGATCGCCCCGCACAACACCGCCCGCCGCAGGAGGTCTTTTCCCCTCGTCTCCTTCGCGAGCCGAAGCATCTGGTAGCCCGTGCGCGGCGGAAGCCCGAGCCGCTCCCGCATGTAGTCCTTCTCGCGCGTGAAGCAGAGCTTGCCGAGCAGGTCGGCCTCGAAGATCTCCCTCAGCGTCTCCCCGAGCGCAAGCGCCAGCGCCCCGGCACCCGCGGCCACCCGACGAAGCTCCGCGTCGGCGGTTACCGCCCTTCTCAGCCGCTCCCTCCGGGACTCGTCGATGAACGCGAACACGATGCTCTCACCTCGGTCCTCACCCTACCCGACGGGGGTGACACCTTCTCGCCACCCGGACGGACACCGTACACCAGGGGGGTGACACGTCCCGCCGCGTGCGCCCGTCCACCGTTTCCACGGCCAGGAGCAACCAGGACTCCCAGACTCCGCATTCCTCTCTCCGCTCTATCGGGCTCCGTCGACCGCATGCCACCACCCTACACCAGGGGGGTGACACCAGGCCGCCCTCCCGCACCGACACCCTACACTCAGAGCGTGACACCACCCTTCCCACCGGGACGGCCACATCACCCCCGCGGATCCCGAAGGTCCGGGCGGAACCGGGGTGTTTCGGCACGGCACCCGGAGCCGGGCCGGCGGGCAGCGGAGGAGCGCTTCCGGCTCCGGGCCCGATCCGCCGCGACCGGACGAGCGGCCGGTGGGATGGACTGGGCCGATGATCTCGAAGGAACGTCTGGAGGCGCACCGCCGGATGACACCCGTTGAGAGGTGGGCGTTGACGCTGGATCTCCTCGACTACGGATGGGAGATGCTCCTCAGGCTCCCACCCCAAGAGCGCGAGCGGCGGCTGGACATCATGCGACGGGAGCGGCAGGCCGTGAACGACGCCGTCGCGAGGTTGCTCCGTTCGCCGATGCCGGCTCCGGTGGAGAGGGGACCGCAGAACGGGGCGATCCGAGACTTCCCCGCCGAGCGAAGCGAGTATCCTCGAAGGCGCCATGACGACGACACGCAAAGTCGGCCGGCACGAAGTTCCGCTCACTCCCTGGGTCTCGCCGAAGGTCGCACTCGGCCCCTCGCCCGGGCGGGGGTCGGGACTTTACGCGACCGAGGCGATCCCGGCGGGCGAGATCGTCCTCGTCTGGGGCGGCGACTGGTATGGCGGCCCTGAAGAGGCCGCCATCGCCGGGGCGGAAGGCCGTGGCACGATGCAGTGGGACGACGACCTCTTCAGTTGCGAGACCGGCGAGGACGTCGACGCGTTCGCGATCAACCACTCCTGCGACCCGAACGTCTGGATGCATGACACCTTTCGGTTGACCGCGCGACGGGACATCGCCGCCGGCGAGGAGTTGGCGATGGACTACGCCATGCTCCCGGCCGAGGAGGACTACCGGTCGGAGTGGGACTGCGCGTGCGGCGCGGCCGGGTGCCGGGGCAAGATCACGGGGGAGGACTGGAAGCTCGAGGTCCTCCGGAGGCGATACGCCGGCCACTTCGTCCCCTTCCTGAACCGGAAAATCGCCGGGAGCACCGGACCCTGACGGCGGCGCTGTCCTCGGTCGGGTGGGAAGAACGACCCGGGGTCAGATTGCCCGCCCGGGAAGAATGACCCAGGGTCATTCTTCCCGCCCTGCCGCGGCGCTCAGCGGGGGCGCACGGCCGCCGGCGTGTTCGGCTGGAGGGCGAGGTCGTTCGGGCCCGTGATGCGGCACGCGGGGAGCGCCGTCCGGAGCTTCTCCACCGCGGCGACGGTCAGGCCCGTGCAGCGCGACAGGTCGAGCCACTCGAGACCGGTCAGCTCCGCGAGCGTCGCGAGCGCCCCGTCCGTGATCCCCGTCGCGCCGGGCAGGGAGAGCGTCTTCAGGCCCGTGAGCGCCGTGAGGTTCCCGATCCCATCGTCCGTCAGACCGGCCGGGAACCGGAGGTTGAGGGTCGTCAGGCCGGTCAGGGTGCGGATCGTCTTCATCATCGCGTCGTCCGTCACGGTCCCGCGGGAGAGCGAGAGTTCCCGGAGGCCCTCCCGCCCCCTGAGCGGGGCGATTCCGGCGGGCGTCACCCGCGTATTGTCGAGGCGCAGCGTCGAGAGGGCGGGGAGCCGCAGTACGCTCTTCAGCCCGTCGTCAGTGACGGGGAGCTCCGCGAGCGAGAGCCACGCGAGGTCGCGGAGGGCCACGAGTTCGCCGAGCCCCCGGTCCGTCACCCGGGTCATGGAGACGTCGAGCGCGGTGAGGGACTTCAGCCTCCCGACGGACTTCAAGCCGGCGTCGGTGACGGGGAGCGAGGCGAGCCCGAGGGCCTCGAGCTTCCGGAGGACGGCGAGCGACTTCAGGCCGTTGTCCGTGATCCCCATGCACTCGCGGAGTTCGAGGAGCCGCAGCCCGGGGACCGACTTCAGCAACGCCAGGGATGCATCCGTCGCGCGGGTCTGCGCGAGGTCGAGCCAGACGAGCCGACCCGCCTTCAGGATCCCGCCGAGCCCCGTATCACCGACCTGCTGGAGCCCTGAGAGGTCGAGCACCGAAAGCCGCGGCAGCGCGGCCAGCTTCTCGACGCCCGCGTCGGTCAACCCGGACAGCGCCGAGAGGTCGAGGGCCAGGAGCCCCGGCAGCTTCGCGACACGGTCCATCCCGGCATCGGTGACACCCGTGTTCGCGAGCGAGAGGTAGAGCAGGTCGTCCGCCCCCGCGAGGTGGGCGAGCGCGGCGTCGGCGACCCCGCGGCACCCGGTCAGGTCGAGACCGGGGATCCGCCGGTCCCTGACCTCGGCGGCGACCGCTTCGAAGTCGGCTTCCGTGAGGCCCGGGTCCGCCGGCCCCACGTAGAAGGTCCAGGCCGGCGGCAGGGCCGTCCTTCCGTTCGCGTCGGGCGCGAGGCGCCGGACCGGCCCGAGGATGCAGACGGCGGCTGACTCGACGCCGTCCGGGAGTACCGCCGTGGCCCGGAGTCCCGGCGGCAGCTCGATCTCCCGCCCGGGGCCCGGCTTGACCCCGTCGAAGAGGCATCTGCCAGTCCGGGGAAGGTCTCCGGCGCGCGCGGAGAAGGCGAGTGCGAGGAGGATGAACGTCGGTGCCGCGAAGCTGCGCATCAGGCCCTCCCGGAATCCGGTTGGGGCGATTGTACCGGATTTCGTCGGGACCGCCGGCCCGCGTCAATCCCCTTCCCGGTTTCCGCAACGGGAGTCGGGAAGTGGGGACGCAGGAATTCACGGAGGACTCCGTTCGCCTCTCTTCTTGCCTGACCCGGCCCCCCATCCCGAAACTCTGCCGGGGAGGACCTGATGGAGTCTCCGGTCCATCCACGGGGCTGAAGGCGCCGAGAGCCTTCCGGTACATCGGCAGGAGCCCCGGAGGACGAACGAACCCCCCGGCTGCGAGCACGCCGCCCGGCCCGGCGGATCCGTCCGGGCGATCCATTCTCATGCGCATGCCGCTCCCGAGCTGCTGCCGCGTCCCGTCGTCGACTCCCGATCCCGCGTCTCCGGCGAAGACGGGAAGCAGACCCTCCTTCCGCCCCGTACCACCGGCTCCGCCCCACGCCCGCCAGTCCGCGGACGAGTCGCGGCGGTGAACGCCACGGGAGGTATCCTCGGGTCGACGCCCGGACGCCACCCGGCGCGTCGGAAGAGGACCCTACCGTCGATCCGACTCGAGCGTCTCCCGCCCGTCTCCGAAGAACGCATCCGCGCGCTCCGCCTGGCCCGCCAGCGGCTCGCGCCCCGTGCGGTACCTTCCAGAGACCCACCGGAAGGCCGTGTACCGCGCCGCCGGCTGGGTGAGCGCGGTAATCCTTCTCGACGGACGCGTGGTGGGGACCTGGACCTCGCGCGAGCCCTCCGCCGGCCTCGAAATCGCTCTCGCTCCATACGCGCCCCTTCCGCGCCGGACGCGGGCGCATGTCGACACGGAGGCCGAGCGCATCGCGGCGTGGAGGACCCGCCGAACGGGGCCCGGTGCAACTCCCTGGCCATCCCCGAGCAGGGAGGCGAGAATGGGATCATGCGAACCGCGTCGGCGAGGATCTTCCTCCTCGCGGCCCTGCCGTTGCTCGTCGCCTGTCCGGCGCGCGACGTGCCTCGACGCGTGGAGATCGAGCAGGTCGCGCGCCCCGCCTGGCATTCTCAGTGGAGGATCGCGAAACCGGACGACCCGGCTACGTCAGGCTCCACCTGGCCCTGATACCGCCCGCCGCACCGTGGGAGCCCGAGACGCTCGTGGCCTCCGGGGAGGAGTCCGTGCAGAAGATCGTTTCCCGGCTCCGCGAGCTGCAGCGGCAGGGGAGCTTCCGGGTGCGACTCGTCGATCCCGCCGGCGCCGCCGCCGACATCCTCGTGACGCTCGACCGCGAGTGAGGACCCGCGGATATCGCCGGCGAGAACGCCCCTCCCCCGCCAGCATCACCGTGGAGCGGGGATCCAGCCTCCGAAGGCGCAAGGGTCCCCCGCGAGCGGGGACCAGACCCAGCGGCCGCCGTAGAGACGGAGCCACTCGCGGGCGCTCCTCGCGGGCGTCGCGTCCTGGCCGTGGGGCTTGTAGTCGAGCGCGTCGTCGCCCATCAACTCCTCGAACATCCGGGCGACGTGGCCGCCGCGGCAGCAGTTCGACTCCAATTCGGCGAGAAGAGCAGGCCCGGTCGCGGGGTCCCTGCCGAGCGTCAGACCGTCGTAGTCGTTCTCGTAGCAGATCCAGCGGTAGCGGCCGGCCCGGATCCCCGACCACAGCTCGCGCCGCGCCGCGACATCGCCGAGCCGCGCGAGCTGTCCGAGAATCTCGGGACAGGATGGCTCGCCCCGGCCGCGAGCCAGTTCCCACAGGAAAT